>CAYPWQ010000029.1:0-9653 GCA_964414495.1 uncultured Oscillospiraceae bacterium | reverse complement strand
CGCCTGCGGCGAGCATCCGCAGGCGGCGGCCAGCGTGGGCATCAACGTGTATAAGATGCGCTATGCCGGTGTGCTGATCTCCGGTGTTCTGGGCGGCCTCGGCGGCATCGTCTATATCACGGCCGGCGTCAGCATCTGGAAGTTTGAAAACGGCGTGGCCGGCTTCGGCTTCCTGGCCATGGCCGTCATGATCTTCGGCGCATGGCATCCGCTGAAGATCGCGCTGGCGGCGCTGCTGTTCGGCTTCTTCCGGGCCCTCGGCAACGTGTATGCCGGCTTTGACCTGCTGATGGCGCTGAATATCCCCGGCGTGGTGTACAACATGCTGCCCTACATCATCTCTCTCGTGGTGCTGGCCTTCACCTCCAAGCGCTCCCGTGCGCCCAAGGCAGAGGGCATCCCCTACGACAAGGGCAGCCGCTGAGCGAATTCCGACCGATCCCGCAATGCCCTTTGCCGCCGCGGCAGAGGGCATTGTAAACGAATTTACCTGCAAAAAGGAGAATGACCATGCAGATCACAGAGAAACAGTTCCACATCCACTGCGTCGAGGGCGACGTGGGCCGTTATGTCCTGCTGCCCGGTGATCCGGGCCGCTGCGAGGCCATCGCCCGCCACTTCGACGAGCCCGTTCACGTCGGCATGAACCGGGAATACAACATCTGGACGGGCAAGCTGCTGGGGGAGAAGGTCTCGGTCTGCTCCACCGGCATCGGCGGCCCCTCCGCCGCCATCGCCATGGAGGAGCTGGTGAAGATCGGCGCGGATACCTTCATCCGCGTGGGCACCTGCGGCGGCATCCATCTGGACGTGAAGCCGGGCGACGTGGTAGTGGCCACCGGCGCCATCCGCTTCGAGCATACCTCGCTGGAGTATGCCCCCATCGAATACCCGGCTGTTGCCAACTTCGAGGTGACGGCGGCGCTGAAGGCCGCCAGCGAGGAGCTGGGCTTCGACACCCACACCGGCGTCGTCCAGTGCAAGGACTCCTTCTATGGCCAGCACAGCCCCGAGAAGTCCCCGGTCTATTACGAGCTGCTGAACAAGTGGGAGAGCTGGAAGCGTCTCGGCGTCAAGGCCAGCGAGATGGAATCCGCCGCCCTGTTCGTGGTGGCGGACGCGCTGGGCGTCCGCTGCGGCTCCTGCTTCCATGCGGTGTGGAATCAGGAGCGGGAGAAGGCGGGTCTCTTCATGCCCATGTCGGAGGACACCTCCGGCGCGGTGCGCGTGGGTATCGCCGCCATGAAAAAGCTCATCGAGGCCGACCGGGCCAGACAGCGCTGAAAAAATTCCTGAAGAAAGCGGCCGCAGCGGCAAAAAGCGCTTGCGGGCCGCTTTCCGCTGTAGTACAATAGCCCCGAAATGCAGGAATGACCTGTTAAAATCATAGGAAAGGTGATACTATATGAGAGTTTACTGTGCAGAAGATTATCGCGGCATGAGCCGCCGCGTGGCCTCCATCATCGCCGCGCAGGTGATGCAGAAGCCGGACTGCGTGCTGGGTCTTGCCACCGGCTCCACCCCCGTGGGCGCTTATGAGCAGCTGGTGCAGTGGCACAAGGCGGGCGATCTGAGCTTTGCTCAGGTGCATTCCGTGAACCTGGACGAGTATCTGGGCCTCACCGGCGACCATGACCAGAGCTATCGCTATTTCATGCAGAAGAATCTCTTTGACCATATCGACATCTGCCCCGAGAATACCAACGTCCCCAGCGGCACCGCCACTGACGCCGCGGCGGAGAGCGCACGTTATGAAAAGCTCATGGAGGATCTGGGCGGCATCGACCTGCAGCTGCTGGGCATGGGTCACAACGGCCACATCGGCTTCAACGAGCCGGCGGCGGACTTCCCCGTGACCACCCATGTGGTGGATCTCACCGAGAGCACCATTCAGGCCAACGCCCGCTTCTTCGCCTCCGCCGACGAGGTGCCCCGTCAGGCCATGACCATGGGCATCGGCAGCATCATGAAGGCAAAGAAGATCCTGGTGGCCGTCAGCGGCGAGGGCAAGGCGGACATCGTCTACCGTGCCTTCTGCGGCCCTGTGACGCCGGAGGTGCCCGCTTCCGTGCTGCAGCTCCATCCCGATGTGATCCTGGTGGGCGACCGGGCAGCGCTGAAGAAGCTGGAAGAGGCAGGTGTTTCCTTTTGCGGCTGATCGGCGGACAGGTATTTGATCCGGAGCACGGCTTTGCAGAAAAAGAGCTCTGCTTCGCAGGCGACCGCGTGGCGGAGACCGCGCCGGAGGGCGAGGTCTACGATGCCTCCGGCTGCTTTGTGATCCCGGGGCTGACGGATATCCATTTCCATGGCTGCAAGGGCCATGATTTTTCCGACGGCGACGCCGAGGGCCTTGCGGTCATGGCGGATTACGAGCTCTCCCGCGGCGTGACCCAGATCTGCCCCGCGGGCATGACTCTGCTGGAGGAGGATCTGCTGCGGGTGTGCCGCAACGCGGCGGCGCACCGCCGCACGGCGCAGAGCGGCGCGGAGCTGGTGGGCATCCATCTGGAGGGGCCCTTCCTCTCGCCGGCGAAGAAGGGCGCGCAGAACGGCGACTGGCTCCACGAGCCGGACATCGCCATGTACCGGCATCTGGCCGAGGCGGCGGAGGGACTGGTGAAGATCGTCTCCATCGCGCCGGAGCTGCCGGGAGCCATGGATTTCATCCGCGCCGTGTCGGGCGAGGTGACGGTGTCTCTCGCCCATACGGCGGCGAATTACGAGACGGCGGCGGAGGCGCTGCGCTGCGGCGCGCATCACGCCACCCATCTCTTCAACGCTATGCCGCCCTTTGCGCACCGGGATCCCGGCGTGGTGGGCGCGGCGCTGGACGATGAAAAGACCCGCGTGGAGCTCATCGTAGACGGGATCCACATCCATCCCGCCATGGTACGCGCCGTGTTCAAAATGTTCGGACGCGACCGCGTGGTGCTGATCTCCGACACCATGCGCGCCGCCGGTATGCCAGACGGGGATTACACCCTGGGTGGTCAGGCGGTGAAGGTCACGGGGAAGCTGGCGGCGCTGGCCGACGGCACCATCGCGGGCTCGGCCACCGACCTCATGGGCTGCCTGAAGACGGCAGTCTCCTTCGGTATCCCTCTCGCCGATGCCGTGACGGCGGCGGCAGTGAACTCCGCCAAGGAGATCGGCATCTACGACCGGGTGGGCAGCTTCGAACCGGGGAAGCTCGCCAACGCCGTGGTGCTGGATCAGGAGCTGAACGTGCGCGATGTGTTCTTCCACGGGCAGCGCATCTGAGATAACAGAGGAAAATGAGCCTGTCACAAGCTGTGACAGGCTCATTTGTTGTCGAAACGGGACAATATATTGAGCGAAACGGCGGATTCAGTCGCCAATTTCCTCCTGCCGCTGCCGGGCGAAGGCGGCGGGGGAGAGCCCCGTCCACTGGCGAAACTGCTTGCAGAAATGGGGGATGCTGGAGTAGCCCATGCTCCCGGCGATCTCGCCTACGCTGCGGTCGCCCCGGCTCAGCAGGGCCTTGCACTCCTCTACCCGGATGCGGGTGATGTATTTCGCAGGAGAGACCCCCAGATAGCGCTGGAAGAGGTTGGTGAGGTGGGTCTGGCTCACGTTCACGGCGGCGGCCAGCTCCGGCACGGAGAGCCGCTCGTGGATGCGGGCGGAGACGGTCTGCATGGCCTTGTCCACCAACTGGCGCTGCAGCTGCTCTGCCCCCGGTGAGCCGCGGCGGGGCTCCCGCGGTTCGCTGCTCTGCCGCCGCAGATGGATCAGCAGCAGTTTCAGCGCTGCATGCAGCGCCTCGTCCCGACCGCTGTGCTCGTGCTGCAGCTCCTGCTCCAGCAGGGCAAGATCCCGCTCTGCCTCCGCACCGGGCTTCAGCGGCCGTCCGGCCAGAGCCTCCAGCCCCTGCCCTTCCCAGAGAAAGGCCACGGTGAGGAACTGCACCGTTTCGTCCGCATACTGGATGTGCCACTGGCCGGAGGGGATCAGCAGCAGCTCCCGGGCGCGCAGCAGCTGATCCTCGCCGCCGCAGTAGTTGTGCAGCGTCCCCCTTTGCAGCCACAGCAGCTCCATGGGCTGGTGCTGCTCGCCGGGAAAGTAGAAGCCGCCCTCCGCCCGCTGGGCGAGGCAGGTGAAGATCTGCATGGGCTGCAGCGCGGCGGTGAACACCGGGGCCGGGACGCACGCGCATGCGGCGTGCTCCGGCATCAGCCCCACCTGATGCCGGACGGAGGAGAGCCCCTCCAGCGGCGCAAAGCCGAAGCGGACGCCGCCGCGCAGCCGCACCGCCCGGTCGAGATAGAAGCGGTGCAGCGTCTTATCCTCCGCGATGAGCAGCACGGTCATGCCCTCGCCATGATCCCATATGGTGTCATCTTCAAAGCAGAGCAGGGCAAGTTCTCCACCGCCGGAGAGGGGCAGGACCTCGTCCGCGGGCATGTCTCCCTCGGCGGAGACGGGACAGCCCCAGCGGAGAAAGGCGGGGTCGGTGACACTGCGCAGCATTGGGGACGGCACCTCGCTTTCAAAAGAACAGATATCCACCCTGTTTTTATATATTTCAACACAAAACACGGCGGGGGAATTGTTTTTTTTCAAAACCATGGTAATATAAAAACAGTGATTTGGCAACTCTTTTCGCGTCGCAGCTGGAAAAACGCCCGCCGTGCCGCGATCCAAAATAACAGCTGGAGGCATTTATGAAAAATCCTGTTCTGGTCATCATGGCTGCCGGTATGGGCAGCCGCTTCGGCGGCCCAAAGCAGATCACCCCTGTGGATGAGCAGGGGCACATCATCATCGACTTTTCCCTGTATGACGCATGGCGCGCCGGCTTCCGGGACGTGGCCTTCATCATCAAGCGCGAGATGGAGGCGGATTTCCGCGAGCGCATCGGCGACCGCATGGAGAAGTATTTCAACGTCTCCTACATCTATCAGGAGCTGGAGCGTCTGCCCGAGGGCTATTCCGTCCCCGAGGGGCGCAGCAAGCCCTGGGGCACGGGCCATGCCGTGGCCTGCTGCAAGGGCGTGATCGATCAGCCCTTTGCTGTCATCAACGCCGACGATTTCTATGGCCGCACCGCCTTCTCCGCCATCTATGACTTCCTGGCCGCCGATCCCGCAAAGGGCAGCTATGCCATGGTGGGCTATCGTGTGCGCAACACCGTGACCGAGCATGGGTCTGTGGCCCGCGGCGTATGCGAGGTGAAGGACGGCCTGCTGGCCGGCATCACCGAGCGTACCTGCATCGTCAAGCAGGGCAGCGACGCCGCCTTCTCCGAGGACGGCGGCAAGAGCTTCACCTTCCTGCCCGGCGAGACCATTGTCTCCATGAACATGTGGGGCTTTGCCAACGGCCTGCTGGATGAGCTCTGGGCTCGCTTCCCCGCGTTCCTGGACAAAAATCTGCCCGTGAACCCCGTGAAGTGCGAGTACTTCCTGCCCTTCGTCGTGAACGAGCAGCTGGCGGACGGCAGCGCACAGGTGCAGGTGCTCCCCTGCGAGGAGAGCTGGTACGGCGTGACCTACCGCGAGGATCTGGACTCTGTCCGCGCCGCCATCCGGCGCATGAAGGACGAGGGCATTTATGAGGAGGAGCTCTGGAAATGAACGACATGCTGCAAAACGTCCTGCGCCACTTTCAGCTGGATACGCCCGCTGTGAGCTGCGAGCCCTACGGCGAGGGCCATGTGAACGTGACCTATCTGGCGGTGTCGGAGAGCGGCCGCCGCTATATCCTGCAGAAGATCAGCACCCGCGCCTTCCACGATGTCCCTGCCCTGATGGAGAATATCGCCGCTGTCACGGCCTACCTCCGTGAGCGGGTGGACGATCCCCGGGGCACACTGACCCTGATCCCCACGGCGGAGGGGAAGAGCTTTTTCGATGCAGGCGACGGCGCATACTGGCGCGTGTACGACTTTATCGAGGATTCTATCTGCCTGCAGGCCGCCGAAACGCAGGAGGATTTCTATCAGAGCGCCATGGGCTTTGGCCACTTCCAGGAGCTTCTGAAGGATTTCCCCGCCGAGACCCTGCATGAGACCATCCCCAACTTCCACAACACCCGTGACCGCTATCGCATTTTCCGCGAGACGCTGGCGAAGGATCCCTGCGGCCGCGCCGCGTCGGTGCAGGCGGAGATCGACTTCGCCCTGGCCCGTGAGCAGGAGGCGGCGACCCTTGTGGAGCAGCAGGCAGCGGGCCTGCTCCCCACCCGCGTGACTCACAACGACACCAAGCTCAACAACGTCATGCTGGACGCCGCCACGAAGAAGGCCCTCTGCGTCATCGATCTGGATACCGTCATGCCGGGGCTGAGCCTCTATGACTTCGGCGACTCCATCCGCTTCGGTGCGTCCACGGCGGCGGAGGATGAGAAGGATCTCGATAAGGTGGAGATGAGTCTCGACCTGTTCCGCACCTATACCCGGGGTTTCCTGACGGCCTGCCCCGGTCTGACGGAGCAGGAGCGGAAGATGCTGCCCATGGGCGCGAAGCTCATGACGCTGGAGTGCGGCGTCCGCTTCCTGACGGATTATCTGGACGGCGACCACTATTTCAAGACCCGCTATGACGGGCACAATCTGGATCGCTGCCACACCCAGTTCAAGCTCGTCCACGATATGGAGCGCAAGTGGGCGGAGATGGAGCGCATCGTAAAGGAGGAATCGAAATGAGCGTACTGGTCACAGGCGGTGCGGGCTACATCGGCAGCCACACCTGTGTGGAGCTGCTGGAGCGGGGCTGCGAGGTCATCGTGGTGGACAATCTCAGCAACAGTAATCCCAAGTCCCTGCAGCGGGTGGAGGAGATCACCGGGAAAAAGGTGACCTTCTATCAGGCGGACGTGCGAGACCGCGCGGCGCTGGATGCCATTTTTGAAAAGCATGGCGACATCGACTGCGCCATCCACTTTGCGGGACTGAAGGCCGTGGGCGAGTCCGTGTCCATGCCCATCGAATACTATGACAACAACCTGAATTCCACCCTGACGCTGGTGCAGGCCATGCGGGAGCATGGGGTGAAGAACATCGTGTTCTCCTCCTCCGCCACGGTCTATTCCGGGGACAACGCCATGCCCCTGCGGGAGAGCTGCCGCACCGGAAGCTGCACCAATCCCTATGGCTGGACGAAGTACATGTCCGAGCAGATCCTGCGGGACATGGCTCATGCAGACGGCGAATGGAGCGTGGTGCTGCTGCGGTACTTCAATCCCATTGGCGCCCACAGCAGCGGTCTCATCGGCGAGGATCCCCAGGGCATCCCCAACAACCTCATGCCCTATATCTCTCAGGTGGCCATTGGCCGGAGAGAGTGCCTGAACGTCTTCGGCGACGATTACGACACCCCCGACGGCACCGGCGTCCGTGATTTCATCCATGTGGTGGATCTGGCCCGGGGCCATGTGGCGGCCATCGACTATATGCGCAGCCATAAGGGCGAGAGCGTCTTCAATCTCGGCACCGGCACGGGATACAGCGTGCTGGACATGGTGAAGGCCTTTGAGCGCGTCACCGGCCAGAAGGTGCCCTATCGCATCACTGCCCGCCGCCCCGGCGATCTCGGCATGGTCTATGCCGATCCCGCCCGGAGCGCGGAGGAGCTGGGCTGGAAGGCACAGTATGGTCTTGACGACATGTGCCGCGACACCTGGGCCTGGCAGAGCAAAAATCCCAACGGCTATGCAGATTGAGCGCGAAAGGAGAAGCATATGAACTATCTTGGTGTACAGTACAGTATCAACAACCTTCCCGTCCTGGATCCCGAGTTCGTGCCCTTCGGCGTCTGGATGACCGACTATCTGGAAAACGCGGGCCATCCCTTCTCCGTGGCGGTGGAGCGGGAGGACGGCAAGATCTCCGTGTTCCACAGTGCCCTGCGGGGCGTGGAGTTTCACGAGGCCAATCGGGTCTTTGTGGAGCGGCTGGTGAAGTTCCTGCTCTGGAGCGTGGGCGGCTTCCGGGTGTATCTCTGCGGCTGCGACAAGCAGGCGGCGGAGCTGAAGAAGGCCTACGCCGCCGACGGTGCGCGCCATTTTGACAAGGGCTTCATGGAGGACGTGTACGAGCGCCCCTTCGAGATCGTCACCGTGGACGAGGCCCATTTCCCTGCCGCGAAGGAGGCGACTCTTCCCGTGGGCGGCCATATGGAGGGCTGCCGCATCGGTTTTGACGCGGGCGGCTCCGACCGGAAGGTCTCCGCCGTCATCGACGGCGAGACTGTCTATTCCGAGGAGGTGGTCTGGCATCCCAAGACCCAGACCGACCCGAACTATCACTACGAGCACATTCTGGCGGCCTTCCGCACCGCCGCCTCCAAAATGCCCCGCGTGGATGCCATCGGCGTGTCCTCCGCCGGCGTGTTCGTGGGGAACTGCCCCATGGTGGCGTCCCTCTTTATCAAGGTGCCCCGCGACCGCCGGGAGGAAGTGAAGTCCATCTATGAGCGGGCGGCGAAGGAGATCGGCGACGTGCCGCTCGCCGTTGCCAACGACGGCGACGTGACCGCTCTCGCCGGCTCCATGAGCCTTGGCTCCGGCGAGGTCATGGGTCTTGCCATGGGCACCAGCGAGGCTGTGGGCTATGTGGCGGCGGACGGCAACATTCTGGGGTGGTTCAACGAGCTGGCCTTTGCCCCGGTGGACATCAGCGAAGGCGCCATGCAGGACGAGTGGTCCGGGGACTATGGCGTGGGCTGCAAGTACTTCTCGCAGGATGCGGTCATCAAGCTGGCACCCCGGGCGGGCATCGCGCTGGACGAGAGCCTGACCCCGGCGGAAAAGCTGAAGGTGGTGCAGAAGCTGGCGGAGGAGGGCGCGGAGAACGCCCGCGACGTGTTCCGCAGCATCGGCTCCTATCTGGCGCACACGCTGGTGCTCTATAGCCGGTTCTACTCCCTGCGCCATCTGCTGGTGCTGGGGCGCGTGGCCTCCGGCGTGGGCGGCGAGCTCATTGTCAGCGAGTGCAACCGCATCCTCCGCGAGGATTATCCCCATCTGGCCGAGCAGATCACCGTCATGCTGCCGGATGAAAAGACCCGTCGCGTGGGTCAGAGCGTGGCCGCGGCCAGTCTGCCCGCGCTGAAATAACGCAATGCAAATAAAGAGAGCGGGAACGCGATGCGTTCCCGCTGTTCTTTTGTCCGCGCACCCCTGCGAGGGGCAAAATGCTTCCGCGCCGCGCAGAGAGATGAGTGGGCTGCACCCGCGCGAGGGGGAAAAACGCCGCGCATCTGCGCGGCGCAGAAAACAAGAGGGACGCACCTTGCGGCGCGCCCCTCGCTTCATTATACTTTTGGCACGATCCGCGCAGAAACCGGCGCAAAATGGATAGCTTTGCGGCATTTCCTGCACTATACTTATAAAAAATGGAGATGCCGGATCGTTCGCTTTTTAGCCCTTCACGCCGCCGCTGGTGAGGCCGGAGACCAGATGCTTCTCGATGCACATGAACATGATGACCACCGGGATGATGGCGAAGATGGACGCGGCAAAGAGATACTGCCACTGGATCATGTTATAGCCGTTGAAGATATTGATACCCACAGTGATGGGCTTCAGCACGTTGCTGGAGATGATGCAGAGGGCCACGGTATACTCGTTCCACGCGTTGATGAAGATGAAGATCAGCGTGGTGACGATGCCGGGAGCTGCCACAGGCA
>CAYPWQ010000028.1:0-9735 GCA_964414495.1 uncultured Oscillospiraceae bacterium | reverse complement strand
GACGGTCCCAGCGCTTGTCGCGGTCCATGGCGTAATAGCGGCCCATGACGGTGGCGATGGAGCCGACACCGATCTCGGCGCACTTGTCCACGGCCTCCTGCACGAAGCCCGCGCCGGAGGTGGGGGAGACATCGCGGCCATCCAGGAAGGCGTGGAGATACACGCGGGTGAGGCCCTGCTCCTTCGCCATGCGCAGCAGTGCATAGAGATGCTCGGTGTGGGAGTGGACGCCGCCGTCGCTGAGAAGACCGTACAGGTGCAGCGCCGTGCCCTTCTCCCTGCAGCTGTTCATGGCCTTCAGATAGGCCTCGTTGCGGAAGAAGGAGCCGTCAGAGATGCTGCGGGTGATGCGGGGCAGATCCTGGAACACCACGCGGCCGCCGCCGATGTTGGTGTGGCCCACCTCGCTGTTGCCCATCTGACCGTCGGGCAGGCCGACATCCAGACCGGAGGCGGAGAGGGTGGTGTGGGCGTATTCGCGGAAGAGGCGATCCAGCACAGGGGTGCTTGCGGCCTGCACAGCGTTGCCGCGGGGATCGGCGGACAGACCATAGCCGTCCATAATGACGAGAGTGATGGGAGTCTTGTTCATAATGACCTCTTGCTCTTTTCCTTTTGTTGTGATGCGCCGCGCTCAGTCCTGATTGGCGGCGGAGATGATGGAGACGAACTTGGCGGGGTCAAGAGACGCGCCGCCGATGAGACCGCCGTCGATATCCTGCTGGGCCAGCAGCTCGGCGGCGTTGGCGGGATTCATGCTGCCGCCGTACTGCACGGTGACGGAGCGGGCGATGCGCGCGCCGTGGAGACCGCGGATGATGGAGCGGATCTCGTTGCAGACCTCGGCGGCCTGCTCCGCGGTGGCGGTGCGGCCGGTGCCGATGGCCCAGATGGGCTCGTAGGCGATGACGCACTTGCGGATCTTTTCGCTGCTGATCCCGGCGAGGGCGGCCTTCACCTGCAGGGTGATGCGCTCCATGGTGATGCCCATTTCGCGCTCCTCCAGGCTCTCGCCCACGCAGATGATGGGGCAGAGGCCCGCCTCCAGCGCGGCCTTCACCTTTTTGTTCACGATGAAATCGGTCTCGCCGAAGAGCTGACGGCGCTCGCTGTGGCCGAGGATGACGTACTTCACGCCCAGATCCTTCAGCATTTCGGCGGAGATCTCGCCGGTGTAGGCGCCGCTCTTTTCGTAATAGAGGTTCTCTGCACCCACGCTCACGCGCATGTCGCGGAAGGCGCGGACAGCGGTGGAGAGGTTGCAGGAGGGGACGCAGACCACGACCTCGCAGCGCTTGGCCTTGGGCAGGATGGGTTTCAGCTCCTCGGCAAAGCGCTTGGTCTCGGTGGCGGTCTTGTTCATTTTCCAGTTGCCGGCGATGATAGTTTTGCGATAACGGGTGTTCATGATGACGATGTACTCCTACTTCTATGATTATATCTCCCGCGGATCGGAGAGAAGATCTCATTTGTTCGGTGTCCGGGGCGGGGTTTACTTATCCAGCAAACAGGCGACGGCGTCGGCGCAAGCTGCGCATCCCGCGCCCTGACCCCGCCGGGGCGGGGCTTGCTCGCTGCGCTGCGCCTCCTTTTCCCACCGAACCCGCTGGCGCTGGGCTTCGGCGGGAGGGACGAGGGGCGGTTACTGCGGGCCAGGCTTACTTATCCAGCAAACAGGCGACGCCGGGAAGCTCCTTGCCCTCAAGGAACTCGAGGGACGCGCCGCCGCCGGTGGGAAACCGCCGAAGCGCTGCCGGTGGCAGAAAAAGCGAGGCGGGTTCGAGGATGCGGCGCGTTTGGCGGCCGCGTAAGCGGGCGGGAAACGCAATGCCGCGACGGTGGCGGAACCGACGGCCGGGTTTACTTATCCAGCAGGCAGGCCACGCCGGGAAGCTCCTTGCCCTCGAGGAATTCGAGGGACGCGCCGCCGCCGGTGGAGATGTGGGTGATGCGGTCGGCAAAGCCCAGCTGCTCGGCGGCTGCCGCACTGTCGCCGCCGCCGATGATGGTGACGGCGCCGCTGTCGGCCAGCGCCTTGGCCATGGCCTTGGTGCCGCCGGCGAAGGCGGGGAACTCAAACACGCCCATGGGCCCGTTCCAGACGATGGTGCCCGCGCCCACAGTGGCGGCGCAGAAGGCCTTCACCGTCTCGGGGCCGATGTCGAGACCCTGCAGGTCGGCGGGGATGGCCATGGAGGGGTGGACGCTGGGAACGGCGTCCGCCGCGAAATGGTCGGCGCAGATGGTGTCGGTGGGCAGCAGCAGCTTCACGCCCTTCTGCTTGGCCTTTTCGATCATCTCCAGCGCGTAATCCAGCTTGTCGGCCTCCAGCAGGGACTGGCCGATCTCGCCGCCCTGGGCCTTCATAAAGGTATAGGCCATGCCGCCGCCGATGATGACGGTGTCGGCCTTGTCCAGCAGATTGTTGATAACGGCGATCTTGTCGCTGACCTTGGCGCCGCCGAGGACGGCCACGAAGGGGCGCTTGGGATCGTCCAGCGCTCTGCCCATGACCTCCAGCTCCCTGGCCACCAGGAAGCCAGACACGGCGGGGAGATAGGCCGCCACACCCGCGGTGGAGGCATGAGCCCGGTGCACGGTGCCGAAGGCGTCGGAGACATAGAGCTCCGCGAAGGAGGCCAGCTTTTCCGCGAAGGCGGGATCGTTCTTCGTCTCGCCCTTTTCAAAGCGGAGATTCTCCAGCAGCAGGAACTGGCCGCCCTGCAGAGCCGCGGCCTTGGCCTGCGCATCCTCGCCCACCACGTCATGGGCGAAGATCACCTCCTGCCCCAGCAGCTCACTGAGACGCTTGGCGACAGGGGCGAGGGTCAGCTTCTTCTGCGCCTTTTCCCACTTTTCCTCCGTGAGAGCGGCGGGATCCTTGCCCTTCTCGGTCTGCTTCTTCACCCACTTTTCAAAGCTGGGCTCGGGCTTGCCAAGATGGGAGCAGGCGATGACCGCCGCACCCTGCTCCAGCAGGTAGCGGATGGTGGGCAGCGCCGCCACGATGCGCTTGTCGCTGGTGATCTCCAGCGTTTCCTTGTCCTGCGGCACGTTGAAGTCGCAGCGGAGAAGGACCTTTTTGCCCCGGACCTCTGCGTCCTGAACGGTTTTCTTGTTGTAGTTCATTGCTCTGACTCCTTTCAGAAATCGCTCGTCGTTGGATCGCTTCTATCCTCGGCGCACGCGCGGTGCGCAGTCAAACGGGATCGGATGCCATCTCCCCCTCGCCGGTGAGACCGGGAAAGCCCTGCTGCCGCAGCGCCTCATAGCAGAGGACGGCCACGGAGTTGGCGAGATTCAGGCTGCGGGCGTCGCTTCGCATGGGAAGACGGATGCAGCGCGCCGCGTGAGCGCGGCGGAACCACTCCGGCAGGCCGGCCGTCTCCTTGCCGAAGAACAGCCAGCAGCCGTCGGAAAACGCGGCGTCGGCATAGCTCTGCGGCGCCTTGGTGGTGGCGAGCCAGCAGTTCTCCGCCTCCGGATGGCGGCGGAACAGCTCGTGAAGATCCTCGTACACGGAGATGTCCACCATGTGCCAGTAATCGAGGCCTGCCCGCTTCACCGCCCGGTCGGAGATGTCGAAGCCAAGAGGCTTCACCAGATGGAGGTGCGCGCCGGTGCAGGCGCAGGTGCGGGCGATGTTGCCGCAGTTCTGGGGGATCTCCGGCTCCACAAGAACGATATGAATCATGGTGGAACACCGCCCTTTTCAGCCGGAATCTGGAAAAATCGAAACACAGGGCGAAAAAACGCGCCCTTCACAGTCGTGTCCCATTGTAAAACAAAGTGAAATAAAAAACAATAGCAAATGTGGAGAATTCCGGACGAAAAATCACCTGAAATTCACAAAAAGTTCGTCCTCCGTCACCAAATGGGCGAAAAACGCAGCGAAAGCGCCTCTCCGTCGCGCCGGAGAGCCGGAACAGCGGGGCGCTTTTCCCGAAAAACAGCGCGGCCAGCGGGCCATTTTGCCCCAAAAGCGACAAATGCCCGGAAAAAATGAAAAATATCCATTCTCCGACTGGATTTTTTGCGCAGGCCTGTTATAATGCTTTATAAAGAGTAGTATGCTCCGTACAAAAGAGAGCCAATCAGGAAGGAGTTTTCCGCTATGGATCAGAAAGCCGCGATCTTCTGGATCAAAAAAGACGCCGTGGGCCCGCAGGGGAAGCCGCTGATGCTGGAAGAGGTCATGTTCTGTCCCGTTCTGGAGTGGATGGGCGAGGTGCTGGCAGCCTCCGGTATCGGGCGGATTTTTCTTGCCTGCGAAAAGGAATGGGAAGAGGAGCTGCGCGCCTGCCTTGCCGGTCACGAGCTGACGGTGGCCACCGAGGAGCAGGAGGAGGCGGAGCAGCGCTTCATGGCCGAGAACGGTCCCTGCCTCCGCTTTGAGCGGCCGGTGCTGCCCTTCCAGGGTCAGATCGGGGAGTTCAACACCTTCAAGGAGCTGATGGACGCCAGTCTCTACTGCCGCGACGATATCATGAAGCAGTATGTGATGAGCGGCGTGGCCGTCATCGATCCGGGCAACACCTATATCGACCCCCGCGTCTCCATCGCCCCCGGCGCAGTGATCCTGCCCGGCACCATCATCCGCGGCCGCAGCGTCATCGCCTCCGGCTGCGAGATCGGCCCCAACAGCATGATCACCAACTGCGAGGTGGGCGAGGGCACCGTGGTGAACCAGTCCCAGCTGAACGACAGCGTCATCGGCAGCCATGTCCGCATCGGGCCCTTTGCCTATCTCCGTCCCGGCTGCCATGTGGCGGACAACGCCAAGATCGGCGACTTTGTGGAGCTGAAGAATTCCACCATCGGCGAAAAGACCAGCGTGGCGCACCTGACCTACATCGGCGACAGCGACGTGGGTGCGGGCGTGAACTTCGGCTGCGGCACTGTCACCACCAATTACGACGGGGATAAGAAATACCGCTGCACCATCGGCGACCGCAGCTTCATCGGCTGCAACGTGAACCTCATCGCGCCCGTCACCGTGGGAGAGGGGGCCTATATCGCCGCCGGCACCACCGTGACCAAGGAAGTCCCCGCCGACAGTCTGGCCATCGGCCGCGCCGAGCAGACCGTGAAGGACGGCTGGGCTGCCCGCCGCAGGGCGCTGAAGCATTGCAAGTATTGATCCGTCAGGATTTTTATTTGAATACGCCAACGTCAATCTTGTCAAAAGAAAAGAAAGAAGAGGGTATTTATCATGATCGCACACGGCAAGAACATCAAGGTTTTCACCGGCAACGCCAGTCCCGCTTTGGCGCAGGCCATCTGCGAGCAGATCGGCATCAAGCTGGGCGAGGCGGAAGTCAAGGGCTTTTCCGACGGTGAAGTGGCCGTCTCCCTGTTCGAGAGCGTCCGCGGCAGCGATGTGTTCATCGTCCAGTCCACCTGTTCCCCCGTCAACGACAATCTGATGGAGCTGCTGGTGATGATCGACGCCTGCAAGCGCGCCAGCGCCGGCCGCATCACCGCTGTCATCCCCTATTTCGGCTATGCCCGTCAGGACCGCAAGGCCAAGGCCCGCGACCCCATCAGCGCCAAGCTCGTGGCCAACATGATCACCGCCGCCGGCGCTGACCGCGTGCTGACCATGGATCTCCATGCCGCCCAGATCCAGGGCTTCTTCGACATCCCCGTGGATCATCTGGTGGGCAATCCCATCTTTGCGGACTACTATGCCAAGAAGTTCGGCGAGAAGTGCGAGGAGATGGTGGTCGTTTCCCCCGACGTTGGCAGCGTGGCCCGCAGCCGCGCCTTTGCCCAGAAGCTGCACATGCAGCTGGCCATCGTGGATAAGCGCCGTCAGAAGGCCAACCAGAGCGAGGTCATGAACGTCATCGGCGACGTGAAGGGCAAGGAGTGCATCATCTTCGACGATATGATCGACACCGCCGGCACCCTCTGCAACGCGGCCGAGGCTCTCATCAAGATCGGCGGCGCCACCAAGGTGTATGCCTGCGCTTCCCATGGTGTCCTCTCCGGCCCCGCCATCGAGCGCCTGAACAAGAGCGTCATCACCGAGGTCGCTCTGCTGGATACCATTCCCGACACCAAGAGCGCCAATTGCGACAAGCTGCACTATCTGACCGTCGCCCCCATCTTCGGCGAGGCCATCGAGCGCATCTATCAGGAGATCTCCATCTCCAAGCTGTTCCGCTGAGCGGGACGCCCCGCGCGGGGCAACGAGAAACAAGGCGAGAGACGGGAGAGGCTTCTCCCGTCTCTTTTCCCCTGCGGGGATACGAAAGGAGAGACCATGCTGTTTGGAAAATTCGGCGGCGGAAGCGTGAGCTGGCTTCTGGTGTGCCTGGGCAATCCCGGACGGGAATACGCGGAGACGCGCCACAACGTGGGCTTTCTCACGGCGGATCTGCTGGCAGAGAAGAAGGGCGTGAAGATCGAGCGGCTGAAGTTCCGCGCCCTCACCGCAGCCATGGAGCTGGGCGGGCAGCGGGTGCTGGTGATGAAGCCCCAGACCTATATGAATCTCAGCGGCGAGGCCGTGGGCGAGGCCGCCCGCTTTTACAAGATCCCGCCGGAGCGGGTGCTGGTCATCAGCGACGACGTGGCCCTGCCCATCGGAAAAATGCGCATCCGCGCCGGCGGCAGCGCCGGCGGGCACAACGGCCTGAAAAACATCATCCAGCATCTCGGCACCGATGCCTTCCCCCGCATCCGCGTGGGCGTGGGCGCGCCGGCGCACCCGGAGCATGAGATGGTGGACTGGGTCATCGGCAAGTTCACCCCGGCGGAGCGAAAAGAGCTGAATACCATGCTGGAAAAGGCGGCGGACGCAGCGGAGTGCCTGATCCGCGAGGGCGTGCAGAAGGCCCAGAACCGATATAATTAATAAGGGACATCGCAGCGGGACACCCCCTCCCCTGACCGGGAGAGGGCGCTTCGTGCTGACTGGATATACCATATTTTGACATTCTGTAAGGAGGGACGACCATGCGGATGCTGCAAAACGCCGTGCTGCGGCTGGAAGAGGTGCAGGAGCTGCTCCGCGCCGTGGAGACGGGGCGCTGCCCCGCGGTCATGACGGGTCTGAGCCCGGTGCACCGGGCCCATGTGGCGGCGGCGGTGGCGCAGCGGCTGGAGAGGCCGGTCTGCGTCATCGTCAGCGACGAGCGTGAGGCCCGCCGCATGGCGGAGGATCTGAAGACCTTTCTCGGGCAGGAGCCGCTGGTGCTGCTGCCGCGGGAGCTGCATTTCCGCAGCGGCGCGGCCTCGAAGAGCTGGGAGCAGCAGCGCATGGCGGTGCTGTACCGTCTCGCGACAGAGGAGGGCCTGTCCGTGGTGGCTACGGTGGAGGGCCTGACGGGGCGCACCATCCCGAAGGAGGTGCTGCTGGAGACGGCGCTGGAGCTGCACATGGGAGGACGCTATGAGCCGTCGGCCCTGGCGGAGCGTCTGGTGCGGGCGGGCTATGTCCGCACGGCGCAGGTGGAGGGCCCCGGCCAGTTCGCCCTGCGCGGCGGCATCCTGGATGTGTTTTCGCCCCTGATGGAGCGGCCCGTGCGCTGCGAGTTCTTCGACGACGAGGTGGACTCCATGGGCGTGTTCGACACGCTGACCCAGCGCCGGGTGGAAAACGTGGAGCACGCGCTGCTGCTCGCCGCGGGCGAGGTGCTGCCGGACTTTGCCCCCGGCGGGCGGCAGGGTCTGGGCGAGACCCTGCAAAAGCTGGCGGAGAAATATGAAAAGAAGGAGCACGGCGCGCTGACCGCCCGGACGCTGCAAAGCGACGCGGAGCTGCTGCTGGCGGGCGGGGCGCTGCCCGCGCCCGACCGTTATGCCGCGGCGGTCTATCCGGAAATGACCACGGGCTTTGCCTATCTTCCCTGCGACGCGCTGGTGGTGCTGAGCGACAGCGCCCGGGTGCTGGAGCGGGAGAAGGGGGCCTTGCTGGAGTGGAAGGAGGACTGGGAGGCGCTGCTGGAGGACGGCCTTCTCGCAGGGGAATATTCCCGGCTGATGCTGGAGAGCGGCGAATTTGCCGCCGCGCTGGAGGACTGGCCCGTCTGCTGTCTGGATGCGCTGCCCACCTCGCGCTATTTCGCGCCGCCGAAGACCTTGTTGGCGCTCATGGCCAAGCAGCTGGCCTCTTACGGCGGCAGTCTCGACACCGCGGCAGCGGACATGGAGCAGTATCTCCGCAGCGGCTTTGCCGTGCAGGTGCTCTGCACGGGCGAGGGCCGGGCGCGGAATCTGCAGACCTTATTGCAGGAGCGGGGCATCGCCGCGGCGCTGGATCTGCGGGGAACAGAGCTCCCCGCCCCCGGCGAGGCCCGCATCTCCGTGGGGGCGCTCAGCGCGGGCATGGAGTATCCGGCGCTGCATCTGGCCGTTCTGACGGAGGGGCAGCTGCTGGCGCAGGGCGGCAAGCGGAAGCGCCGCGAGAAAAAGGAGGACAGCCGCCATCGGCTCCAGTCCTTTACCGACCTCTCTCCGGGCGACCTGGTGGTACACGCGCACCACGGCGTGGGACGCTTTGTGGGCGTCCAGCGGATGCCGGTGGAGGGCGTGGAGAAGGACTACATCAAGATCGCCTACGCGGGCAGCGACTGCCTCTATGTTCCTGCCACCAGTCTCGATCTCGTGAGCAAGTATATCGGCGGCGGCGAGGAGCCGGAAAAGACGAAGCTGAACCGTCTCGGCGGCACGGACTGGCAGAAGACCACGCGGAAGGCCAAGGCCGCGGCCAAGGATCTGGCCAAGGGGCTCATCGCCCTGTATGCCGAGCGGCAGCGCCGCCCCGGCTATGCCTTTTCCGCAGACTCTCCCTGGCAGCAGGAATTTGAGGAGGCCTTTGAATACGAGGAGACGGACGATCAGCTGCGCTGCATCGAGGAGGTCAAGCGGGACATGGAGCGCCCCGCGCCCATGGATCGTCTGCTCTGCGGCGACGTGGGCTACGGCAAGACGGAGGTGGCGCTGCGCGCCGTGATGAAATGCGTACTGGACGGCAAGCAGGCGGCCATTCTCGTGCCCACCACCGTGCTGGCGCAGCAGCACTATACCACCGCCATCCACCGCTTCCGGGGCTATCCCGTGAATATCACGGTGCTGTCCCGCTTCCAGTCGGCCAGGCAGAGCGCGAAGATCCTGAAGGATCTGGAGGCGGGGCGCATCGATCTGCTCATCGGCACCCACCGGCTGCTGCAGAAGAGCGTGAAGTTCCGGGATCTGGGTTTGCTCATCATCGACGAGGAGCAGCGCTTCGGCGTGACCCACAAGGAAAAGCTGAAGGAGATGTCCCGGCAGGTGGACGTGCTGACCCTGTCGGCCACGCCCATCCCCCGGACGCTGAACATGGCCCTCTCCGGCATCCGGGACATGAGCACTCTGGAGGAGCCGCCGCGGGAGCGGCAGCCCGTGCAGACCTATGTGCTGGAGCACGAGTGGCCGGTGCTCGTGGATGCCATGCGCCGGGAGATCGCCCGGGGCGGGCAGGTGTTTTACCTTCACAACCGGGTGGAGAGCATCGACACCACCGCCTCCCGCATCCAGTCCATGCTGGGAGAGGAGGCACGGGTGCTGGTGGCCCACGGCAAGCTCAGCGAGCAGGAGCTTTCCTCCGTCATGCAGAAGATGGTGGAGGGCGACGCGGACGTGCTGGTCTGCACCACCATCATCGAAACGGGCATCGACATGCCCAACGTCACTACCCTCATCATCGAGGACGCGGACCGTCTGGGCCTTGCGCAGCTCCAGCAGATC
>CAYPWQ010000027.1:0-10272 GCA_964414495.1 uncultured Oscillospiraceae bacterium | reverse complement strand
CTGAAACACAAAGCCCAGATTGTCCCGGCGGAAGGCGGCGATGCGGCTCTCCTTCACCTGAGCGAGATCCTGTCCGTCCAGGATCACCGAGCCCCCGGTGGGGCGATCCAGCGCCGCGAGAATGTTCAGAAGGGTGGTCTTGCCGCTGCCGGACTCGCCCATGATGGCCACGTATTCGCCGCTCTCCACGGTGAAATTTACATTGCGCAGCGCCTCCACCCGGTTGCCGCCGAAGCGGGTGGTATAGACCTTGCGCAGGCCGCTGACTTCCAGAATGCTCATAAAAAACACGCTCCTTTGTTTGGTGTGTTTATGATAGCAGAAGGGGGATCTGCCTCGCCATCGAATCGGCTTACAAATCCCCCATGAAAACGAACAGTTTTGTAAGAAGTCACTCGACCACGAGCTCACTATGCGACAGGTCGATGCGCATGACCGTCCCCTGATCCGGCACGGACTCCGCCCAGATGCGGTGCCCCAGATTCCGGCAAACCCGGCGGCAGAGATAGAGCCCGATGCCGCTGGCCCGCTTGTCGGCGCGGCCATGGCAGCCGGTGTAGCCCTTGTCAAAGATGCGGGGCAGATCCTCCGGCGCGATGCCCATGCCGCTGTCCCGGATGCAGAGGGTGCGGGGGCTTTCCAGCGAGATGGTGATGCTGCCTGCGGGCGTATATTTCAGCGCGTTGGAAAGCAGCTGCTCGATGACAAAGGAGAGCCATTTTTCGTCCGTGACCACCGTGATACCCATTGGTTTGTATACAAGCTGTAATTTTCGACTGATAAATTCCCCCGCGTATTTGCGGATGGCCCCTTTTACGATGTCGTCCAGCGCATATTCCCGGATGAGATAGTCCGTGCTCTCGCTGTCGAGACGCAGGAACATGAGCACCATTTCCACATACTGCTCGATGCGGAAAAGCTCGCCCTGCAAACGGCGGGAGAAGTCGCTGTCCTCGCCCTGCAGGGTCAGCCGCATGGCGGCGATGGGCGTTTTGATCTGGTGCGCCCAGGTGGTGTAATAGTCTACCATGTCGTCATAGCGGCGGGCGGCCCCGGTGCGGAAGGCGGCCTGCTCCTCCGCCAGCAGGCGGACGAGCTGCTGATAGTCTGCCTCCAGCGCCCCCTCCGCCGCGGGGAAGCAGTCGCCGCTCACGTCGGTCATGCTGCGCAGGCGGCTTAGGGCGCGGCGGCGCTGCCGCAGGCGGAAAAAGTCCAGCCCCATGGCGGCCAGACCCAGCACGGCGCAGAGCGCCGCCGGATACCACACCGCCCGCAGCGGCAGCTCATACAGCGCAAAGGTCACGGCGAACAGGGCGGCGAACAGCAGAAACAGGGCGATGACCCGCCGCCGCAGCCGGAGATAATCCTTCCATGCGTTCATGCTTCACTCTCCGATCAGATAGCCCACGCCAAAGCGGGTGGTGATAAAGCCCGCAAGACCCGCGCCGTCCAGCTTTTTCCGCAGGCGGTTCACATTGACGGTCAGCGTGTTTTCATCCACAAAGCTGTCAGACTCCCAGAGACGCTCCATCAGCTTTTCCCGGCTCACCACCCGGCCCTTGCACTCCAGCAGGGCCAGCAGGATGCGGAACTCGTTTTTGGTCAGCTCGATCCTCTGCCCCTGATAGCTCAGGGTGCCGTCCCCGGTGTTCAGGGCCGCGCCCCGATGCTCCAGCACCGGCGCCGCCCCGCCGAAGTCATAGCTGCGGCGCAGCAGGGCATGGATCTTCGCCATGAGCACGCTCTGGTCAAAGGGCTTGGCGATGAAGTCATCGCCGCCCATGTTCATGGCCATGATAATGTTCATATTGTCGGAGGCGGAGGAGAGGAAGAGAATGGGCACATTGGAGCTGCGGCGGATCTCGCTGCACCAGTGATAGCCGTCGAAAAAGGGCAGAGAGATATCCAGCAGCACCAGATGGGGCTCGAAGGCGCTGAACTCCTCCATGACGGCGCGGAAATTCTGCACCGTCCGGGCCTCCAGTCCCCACAGCGCTGCCTGCTGTGCGATGGCCCCGGCGATGCCGCGGTCATCCTCCACGATGAAAATGCGGTACATGCGGCCGCTCCCTCCTTCCGTTTCCGGGCACAGCTGCCCGGCTTCAAGCCTACGATAGCAAATCGCCGGGGAAATTGCAAGGGTGCCGCCCGGCGGCGGGGCAAAAAATGCGGGCTTTTGCCGGGGCATGGTTGCATTTGACTTTATCTGGAAGTATAATGAAAAAAGACCGGAACGCCATCCGGCGCGCCGCGCCGGGGAAAGGGAGGACAGATATGGCACGCTCTTCCTATCAGAAGCTGAAGCCCCTGTACATCATGGACTATCTTCTCCGCAATTCCGACGAGGAGCATCCCGTCACGGTGAATCAGCTCATCGCCCATCTGGAGGCGCAGGGCATCACCGCCGAGCGCAAGAGCATTTACAGCGATCTCGAGGCGCTGCAGCACTTCGGACTGGACATCGTGCGCGCGGAGTCCGGGCGCTTCTGCGGCTACTATGTGGCCAGCCGCACCTTCGAGCTGCCGGAGCTGAAGCTGCTGGTGGACAGTGTGCAGTCCTCCAAGTTCATCACCCACAGGAAGACGGCGGCGCTCATCAAAAAGATCGAGACGCTGGCCAGCGTGTACGAGGCGCAGCTGCTGAACCGGCAGGTCTATGTGAAGAACCGCATCAAGGCCATGAACGAGTCCATTTATTATAATGTAGACGAGATCCACAGCGGCATCTCCCAGAACCGGAAGATCCGCTTTCAGTATTTCGAGTACACCGTCTCCCGGGAGAAGCGCTATCGCCACGACGGCGCGTTTTATGTGGTCAGTCCCTTTGCCATGACCTGGGACGATGAGAATTACTATCTTGTGGCCTACGATTCCGCCGCAGGCATCATCAAGCATTACCGGGTGGACAAGATGGATCACATCACCGTTACCGACGAGGAGCGGGACGGTCTTGCGGCGTATCAGGCGCTGGACATGGCCGAGTACGCGAAAAAGACCTTCGGCATGTTCACCGGCGCGGAGGTCAGCGTGACCCTGCGCTTCGAGAACCATCTGGTGGGCGCGGTGCTGGATCGTCTGGGGCGCGAGGTGTTCCTGACCCCCGACGGGCCGGAGCATTTCACCGTGCGCACCGACGTGGTGGTGAGCCCGCAGTTCTTCGCCTGGGTGCTGGGCTTCGGCGGCAGCGCGGAGATCACGGGGCCGGAGGAGGTCGTTGCGGCCATGCGGGAGCATATCGAGTCCGCGGCGGCAAAATACCGGAAATGAACGAAACAGGGGACGCTTCCCGGGTGGGAAGCGTCCCCTTTGCGTCGGCTCAGCCGGCGCTTTCGCAGGGATCGGCGGGCGGCAGCGGCGTTGTCCGCGCGGCCAGTTCCTGGTCGTGGCGAAGGATATAGAAGAAGCAGTCCAGCAGCGAGAGGAACAGGCGCGGCTGCTGATGATACTCCGTGCCCTCCGGCGTTTTGACCAGATTGATGTGGCGGATGGTGTAGGGGCGGATGTCGGTGCGGATCCGCCAGCGGCCCACGGGCGTGGAGAGGGAGAACACCTTTCGCTCCATGGCGCAGGGATAGCCGTACTGCTGGCAGAGGGCGGTCAGCTCGGCGGCGGATTCGCCGGGGCGCTCCCGGCTGGTGATGGGAACGGCGCAGAGGATGTCCTGCCTGGCGCTGGGCTTACAGTGGCGGCAGGGCGTGAGACCGGCGCGGCAGGCCTCGTCAAAGCGGGAAAAGCCCCGCAGATCGCTCAGGCCCCGCAGACTGGAGCACTCCCGCCGGTGGAAGGTGGCATAGCCCCGGGCGGCAAAGAAGGCAAAGCGGGGCTGCGTGAGGGTGAAAAAGTCGTTCCGCTGGGTCGGGGACAGCGCATCGGCATCTGTCCCGGCATAGCGCTCGGCCTTCGCCTGCTGAAAGCGGGCCATGGCCTGCTTCTCCGCGTGGGAGAGAGTGCGCTTGGGCGCCGCGGGACGCGGCGGCGCCGGCCGGGGAGCAGAGGGTCGCTCCGATGCCTCCGGCGCGGGATGACAGACCCGGCAGGGGCGGCGGCCGCTCTCCTCGCAGGTGCGGTAATACAGCGCGCCCCGCAGCTCGCCCGTGGTGCCGAGGATCAGACCGCAGCTGCGCCGGTGGAACACCGGGGAGCTGGCTGCAAAGACAAAGCGGTATTCCGTCCGGTCGATGATGTCCCGGTTGCGGGCGCGGTTGGCGGCGCGGGCCTCGCTCTTCATGCAGCGGGGGCAGGGGGTCAGGCGCTTGCGGAAGAAGTATTGCAGATCCGGATGCCCGATCAGCGGGGCGTCGGCGGGGATGTCGGGGCAGCTGCGCCGGTGGAACAGTCCGGCGGCGGTGTCGTACTGATAGGGACGGAGCGCCGGGGCCACGCTTTCTGCCCGCGGGACAGAGGACGGGGCGCGGACGGGCGCTTCCGTCACGGAGGCGGGGCAGTGCAGCAGCACCAGCGCCTGCCGCATGGCGAACACGTCCTGCTGGGCGTGGTGCTTCGGGCCGGGGGCATCCGTGCCGCAGGCGGCGCAGAGCTGATAGGGCGTGCCCCGGTGCAGACCCCGCGCCGCAAGGCAGCCGTCCAGCCGGTCGCCCAGGATCACCATGCGCTGGGTGAGCTTTTCGCGGAACAGCAGATGCCAGACGGATTTCAGCACGTTCTGGCTCTCCACATGCCAGAAGCAGAGCACGTCGTCCTCGCAGAGCCAGCCCTTCAGCGCCTGCAATACCTCATAGAGCCCCCTGGCATACAGAAAGGCGGCGGGGTCGCCTCCGGTATAGGCCACATGGTTCCAGTGATAGAAGGAGCCGTCGCGGGGACGGATGCGGGAGTAAAAGAGCGCCTGCTTCTGCCAGCTGCCGTCCACCCGCAGGGCGGCAAGCTGCGTGGGGGAAACGTGATGCTGCCGGTTTTCGACCCATTCAATGTCCATCAAAACGATCATGGATTTGCCCTCCCTGCCCTGTGATGATAACAGCATAGCAGGGATGCTGTCCCATAGACGGGACAGCGGGGCGGCGGACACAAAAAAGCAGACCGGAGGGGTATCTCCGGTCTGCTTTTCCTGTTTTCAGAGTGCTGCGGATCACCTGCCGCAGGAATGTCGGAGCCTGCCCGGAGCGGTGAAGCAGGCCGTCAGCGCAGCGCCTGCCGCAGCCGGAAAGAGACAGCAGCAGAGGCAGCAGTAAAAACAGAGCCAGCTGTTTTCTTTTCGTTGGTGATCCGCCAAAAACAGAATGTACGCGCATGGCTGCGGCCGCATCAGAAGTGCCATGGAAAATTTTTGCCGGATACCCTAAATCGGCTTTTTTAGGGTGTACAGACAGGGAGAACCATGGTACGGTACAATCAGATTGTGCCAGACGCGCACTCCGGCAGCGTCCTCTTTTGTGATTCCTGTTTTTTGCTGTACCAAACCTGGACGGGATTTTCAAGAAAAGAATGCGGGCGAAAGCCGCTGCGCGCGGGGAAAAAACAGCCGGCTGCAGGCGCCCGCAGCCGGATCGATCACCAGATGAGCAATCCCTGGGGCTGCGCCCCGGGGCAGCTCATATTGCGAAAGGGGAGACTCAATAAAAAACCTGAAAAAACCGACCATTCTTCATTCCGGCGATATGCACGGCGATTTTCTGGCGGAGCAGCTCATCGTCATGCAGGCGGACGACGGCTCTGTGCTGCCCTTCTTCGGGAAGGGGCAGACCACCGTGGGACTGACCCTCAGCATGGGCTGAGAAGCATAAAGATCAGAAAGCAAAAACCGGACAGCGCATTTTTTTAAGGGGGGATGTCCCCCTTTCCGGGCGGAGCAAAGCTCCGCCCGGGAGAAACAATGAGACTTTCCTGCAAGGAGGAAAAGAGATGAAGAAACGAGTTTTGAGCGCCCTGCTCTGCCTTGTGATGGTAGTCGGGCTGCTCCCCACCGCGGTGCATGCAGACAGTGAAGCCCACGAGTGCTGGTTCTGCGATGCCGTCTATTACGGCGATGTGGATGATGACATTTACTGCAATAACTGCGGCACCTGCGGACCAAATGCGGAAAACGACTGCTTTTTTCAGGCACACTGCTGGCAATGCTTTGCCTGCTATCTGGAAATAAACGATTGGTGCACAGAGTGTACCATGTGTCTGGACTGCCAGCTTGACCAAATCGAAACTCACTGCATTGAATGCGGTGACTGCTACCTGAGTCAGGAAGATGAGCTGTGCGGTGAATGCCACCGCTGCGAAGGCTGCTCCGGCGGTATCTGTCCGGACTGCGGATTCTGCTATGACTGCGCTGCGGATGACAGCGATCCCATGCACTGCCTCATCTGCGATGCCTGCTTTGCATCCGCAGAACAGGCCGAGCATGATAATGCGAAGCACTGCGCGGACTGCTGCTCTTACTGCGAGCAGTGCGGCGACTGGGAGACCTGCACCGCGGATGACCCCGAGATCGAGTACTGCGACGAGTGCGGCCTCTGCATGGACTGCTGCATGGAAAACCGCAACGCCGCCAGCGGCTGCCTTGAGTACTGCATCGAGTCCTCGGAGTATGAAGAGCACTACTGCGAGGACTGCGGCGAGTGCTTCTGCGACAAGGAGCAGTGCGGCTACTGCGGCCTCTGCACCGAGTGCTGCGCGGCCAACTCCGACTGCACCAACAGTGATCCGATGTGCGTCGAGGACGGCGACTATGACGACCACTTCTGCCCTGAGTGCGGCCTCTGCAAGTGCGAAGGATGGGACGAGCTCTGCGAGTTCTGCGGCCTCTGCCCCGAGTGCTGCAAGGGTGAGATCGCCAGCGAAAGAGATCCTGAATGCACCGATTGCGGTGCCTTCGTCTGCAAGGAAGACCCCGATTTCGTTGAGCATATGGAGAGCGCGCACGGGGAGACCATCACCCATACCCACCGCTTCAGCGTGCTTTGGAGCATGGACGATCACGATCATTGGCATGACTGCGTTGCCTGTGCAGACGGGAAGAACGCGGCAGGCTCCATGACGGTCGCCCACTCTTACAATTCGCAGGGCATCTGCACGACCTGCGGCTATAAGAGCGGCGAAACGGTGTACTTCACCACCCAGCCGAGGGACGTGCACACCACCGTCGGTGACTCGGATGACTATGACCACGCGACGGGTGAGCACGGCAAGACCCATCCTTACGAGATCAGATCCTCCTTCCGTGCCAAGGCATACGGCAAGGGCCTGAGCTATCAGTGGTATAGAGTGATGGCTGATAAGGACGGGACCGGCACAGAGCTGGTGGACAAAGCTGACGGCGAATATACCTACATCTCCGGTGCGGATACGCCCACGCTGACCGTTTGCGTCGATAACGAGGCCTGCTGCGAGGATATCTACTTCTACTGTGTGGCAACGGATAAAGATGGCAACACGGCCAGATCCAGAAGCGCCAGGATGATTGCCTCCCACCGCTACACCTACGCCGGATACGCGGACGATCTGGACAACACGAGCTGCAAGTATATCTATGTCAAGCGCACCACGCCCGGCTCCACCGGCTATTATCAGCAAGAGCTTCCGGCCAGTCCCGGCCACCGCTGGTACTGCTGCGGCGAGCACAGCGGCGATAGACCGTCTCGCGGCGGTGTGAAGCCGCACCATTTCAGCGAAACGCCCTACAACGCCGTTCAGGCAGCCTACACCGCAAAAGCGGCGGCAGCCGGCGAGTACACCACCTTCTATCAGTATCGCTGCACCGACTGCGGCTTTGCCAAGTACGTCGAGAAGCACGAGCACCGCATGGTCGTGGCAGCGCCCGAGGAAGTGGGCGGCGAAGAGCTCTTCACCAAGACCTCTCACCCCCTGATCTGCGAGGTGGCGGGCTGCGACGAGCTTGGCAGCGCGCTCCACAACTGGTCTTTCCGCACCGTCCAGTGGCCCAGCAACGGGATCAACGGCGGTGTGGCGCGCGAGTGCCTGGACTGCGGTTACTGGGATGAGGACTTCACCCAGAAGGTCATCAACACGGCCACGGGCGAGAGCAGCATCCGCTACTGGGATCGCAGCAACATGCTGGTGGAGGCAAAGAACGGCTCGGTCAACCGCACCATGATCGATCCCGGCGAGAGCGTGATCCTGACCCCGGCGAAGGACGGTGTGCACAAGTTCACCGGCTGGACGGCAAAGTATGAATATCAGCAGGAGGGCGATGCCATCCGGAGAACCGTGAACGTTACCCTGAGCTTCACGAAAAAGGCTGACGGCACCTGGACCTGCACCATCCCCGCGGATTTCTTCGCAGCCAACGGCGTGCTGGGCGGCGGCAAGCTGACCTTCACCGGCACGATGGATACCGCGGCCTGCGCCCACAGCAGCGTCACGGACAAGGTCGGCTATCGTGAAGCTGTCTGCCTGACGGACGGCTATACCGGCGACAAGGTCTGCAACGACTGCGGCAAGATCGTTGAAAAGGGCGAGGAGTTTGCCTCCGGCAGCGGCGGCAAGCACACCGGCGTGCTGACGCTGCAGCCGGATACGGCGGTGGAGGCCTCCTGCAAGACGCACGGTTACGAGGGTGACTACAAGTGCAGCGCGTGCGGCGGCATCGTCCGCGGCAAGAGCACGCCCTTCGAGCACGGCAACAAGGTCACCACCGGTTATGTCGCCCCCACCTGCATGACGGACGGCTACACCGGCGACACGGTCTGCAACGACTGCGGCAAGGAATTCGGCACCGGCAAGGTCATCCCCGCGCTGAAGCACGACTGGGACGACGGCGTGAAAAACACCGGCCGGATCACTACCATCACCTACACCTGCAAGCGCTGCGGCGAGACCTATACCCGCGTTGACCGCACGACCCACGTTTCTCCCGGTATAAAGGCGAATATCAACAAGATCGGTTTCGATATGAGCGGCTACGCTGTCGGCAACAAGGTCGGCGATATCACCGTTGCTCCGGTCAGCACGCTGTACGAGGCCAGCACGGTGTTCCTCTTTAAACCCACGGATATGCCCAGCAAGGCCAATGAGCCGATCGACACCAGCAAAGCAATACAAAGCTCTGCAAATATTCAGGCGGGCGAGAACTACACTATGGTCATTGTGGTGAAGCTCACCAACGAAAACAGCAGCTTTGCCGACACGGTAACCGCCAAGCTCGGCCGCGATAACGGCTTCTTCCAGGAGGACACGCAGGTCAAGATCAAGGTTCCTGTTCCCGGAACCCCCCATGCTACCCAGGAAGTGACCGTCTCCGCATCGGTGGCCGCATTCTCGCTGAAGCCGCTCAGCGAGCCCGTTACGGAAGCTCCCGAAAAGTACGACGTCATCGTCTCCGGTTCCGTGGCTGAGAACACCGGCGCGGGCAAGTACGCCAAGGACGAAACCGTCACCATCGACGCCGGCATGAAGGCGGGCTACACCTTCAACGGTTGGACGGCCTCTGACGGTGTGACCCTCGCGGATGCTGCCAGCACGACCACTACCTTTACCATGCCCGCCAAGTCTGTCAGCGTGGCTGCCAACTGGACGAATAACCATACACACACGTATGGAAAGTGGAAAAGAATGCGAATCAGCACTGGCGCGTGTGCACCGGCACCAACTGCCCCGATCCGACGCAGCGGGCGCCGCACGCCTATGACAATGATGCCGACACCATCTGCAATGACTGCGGCTATGTGCGCACGGTGAGCCACAGCCACAACCATATCTATACATGGAAGTATGACGCGAACCAGCACTGGCGCGTGTGCACCGTTGCCAGCTGCCCGGATGCCGGCAGCGTGAAGGATACGGCGCCGCACGTCTATGACAATGACGCCGACACCACCTGCAATACTTGCGGCTATGTGCGCACGGTCAAGCCTGCCGCACCCGTCACGCCGGTCAAGCCCACCACGCCGGAGAAGCCCGCGAAGCCTGAAAATCCCTTCGTGGACGTGCCGGAGAACAAGTATTTCCATGACGCGGTGCTCTGGGCGGCAGAGAATGACATCACCGGCGGCACCACTGCCACCACCTTCAGCCCCTACGCCTCCTGCACCCGCGGCCAGCTCGTGACCTTCCTCTGGCGCGCGGTGGGCGAGCCCGCAGCCAGGAGCGGCATCAGCTTCACGGATGTGGCCCCGGGCCGCTACTGCGAGAAGTCTGTTGCCTGGGCGGCTGAGAACGGCATCGTGGGCGGCTATAGCGACGGAACCTTCCGCCCCGACGCCACCGTCACCCGTCAGCAGACCGCGGCTATCCTCTGGCGCTTTGCCAAGTACGCCAAGATGGATGTGAGCGTGGGCGAGGATACCAGCATTCTGAGCTACA
>CAYPWQ010000026.1:0-10409 GCA_964414495.1 uncultured Oscillospiraceae bacterium | reverse complement strand
ATACCCGCGCCCTCGGCGCAGAAGGGGGAGTTCCCATGGCCGTCACTAAGACCCGGCGCCGCTCCATATTGCCGACGCTCATCGCCGTTGCCGCACTGGTGTTCCTCACCTGGCAGCTGGTGACCCTGGGCGGCCGCATCAGCGAGGCCCGCTCCCGCGCCGACGCGCTGAACGAGCAGGTGCAGTCCCTCACCATGGCCAACGAGACGCTGGCCGACGAGATCGCCCGCGCCGAGGATGAGGAACTCATCAAGGACATCGCCCGGGCCGAGCTGGGCCTGGTGGAGCCGGGTGAAAAGGTATTTTACGATCAGAAAAACTGAATGTGCGCTGTGCGCGGCGGATGCCGCGCGCAGCTTTTTTATACCGCAGGGTGGTTCCGCTTCTCTTTCCCTGCGCTTTCGCGCCCGCGGCGCGAAGGATGAGACCATTTTCGCCCGCGACCTGCGCGTGGGCGCAGTCCTCTCTTTCGCGCCTGCGGCGCGAAATTTGAAATCATTTTCTGTCAGGGCGTGTACCTGACAGAAAATACTTCTCGGCCTGCCAGTGTGCAAGCGCAGCGCGTGCGCGCAGCAGGCCGCCATTATCCGGCAGAAAGCCGCTGTGCGGCTTCCTGCCGGATAAATAAAAAAGAGCCGCCCTGTGCGGGCGGCCCAACGGGTGGGATATTGGAAAGCTTCCATCCGTAGGGTACCACATCCACCGTCCCATGTCCATGGGAGCTTTTGTCGAAGAAGGACTTCTTTTGTCGCAGCGCGGCGTATGAGCAAATGCGCCAAAGTGCGCAGCCGCTTCCCGCAAGTAACTGTTTACTTTTGCCAGAGTTTTTGCTATAATACAGCTAAGGAAGCGGATCTCCCCGTTTTCTCAGACGCACACGAAAGGAGTCAGGTATCATGAAGTTCACATTCACCTGCAAGAAAGTTGCCCTGAACGACTCCATCAAGGAGTACGCCGAGAAGCGGCTGTCCAAGCTGGACCGCTACTTCAACGAGAATGCTGAGGCCATCGTCGTGTTTGCCGTGGAGAAAAACCACCGCTGCATCGCTGAGATCACCATCCGCAGCGGCAGCAGCATCTTCCGCGCCCAGGTCGAGTCCCCCGACGGCGACATGCGCGGCGCCATCGACAGCGCGGTCAGCAGCATCGAGCGGCAGCTCCGCAAGAACAAGACCCGTCTGGCCAAGCAGCTCCGGCAGGATGCCTTCCCCGCCACCGCGGTGGAGGATGTGTTCGACGTGCAGGAGGAAAAGGAATTCGACATCGTCAAGACCAAGCGCTTCTCCGTCAAGCCCATGAGCGCGGAGGAGGCCATCCTGCAGATGAATCTGCTGGATCACGATTTCTTTGTCTTCCGCAGCATCGAGGACAATGCGCTGGCCATCGTCTACCGCCGCAGACACGGGGGCTACGGTCTGATCGAGACGGGTGAGGAAAACTGAAGCGGGATCTCCGGGCGGAGCGCACTGCGCTCCGCCCTTTTTGTCTCTTTTCCCTTGCAGGAAATTATAGCTTTCATAATTTTTATTGATTTTTCTTCTTGCAGTTCCATCAAAATAATGATACCATAATTAAAACAGAGGCGTCCCCGGACGGACGCCCCGCGGGTGCGCCAGCCAAACCGCCGCGCAGATGAAGGAGGATCGCCATGTTTCGTTCCATGGATTATATTTACGAGGTATACCGGGAGCGCAGCTTCACCTCCGCTGCCAAGAACCTCTATATTTCCCAGCCGGCGCTGAGCGCCGCCGTGAAGAAGGTAGAGGCCAAGGTGGGCGCAGAGCTGTTCGACCGCAACAGCTCACCCATCGCCCTGACGGACGCGGGACGGGCCTATATCGACGCCGCCGAGCGGATCTACGCCATTCAGAAGGACTTTGTCCGCGAGCTGGGCGACCTGGAGAATTCCCGCGTGGGCAAGCTGACCGTCAGCGCCGCCACGCTGATCTCCTCGCTGATCCTGCCCCGCATCATCATGGATTTTTCCCATCAGTATCCGGGCGTGCAGATCGAGATGACTGAGGGGCCCTCCTCCGAGCTGCATGACAAGCTCCTCAGCGGCGAGATCGAGCTGCTGCTGGACTATATGTTCAACGAAACGGATTACACCACCTATCCCCTCATCGAGGAGCACATTCTGCTGGCCGTTCCCGCCGCCTGTGAGCTCAATGCCCAATTTGCCGACGAGCAGCTCAGCGCCGCGGACATCCGCGCCGGCCGCCATCTCCTGCCCGACTGTCCCACGGTGGATCTGGCTCCCTTCGCGCAGGAGCCCTTCCTGCTGCTGAAAAAGGGCAACGACATGTATGACCGCTCTCTGGAGCTCTGCGCCGCCATGCAGTTCACGCCCCGGCGCGTGTTCCATCTGGATCAGCTCATGACCTGCTATCACGCGGTGAAGGCCGGTATGGGCGTGACCTTCATCACGGACACCCTGCCCAAGTCCAATTCCATGTCGGCGGACGTGGTGTTTTATAAGCTCCCTGCCCCCCAGACCACCCGCACGCTGTATCTGGCCCACAAGCACGGCAGCTATCTCAGCCATGCTGCCCAGGCCTTCATCCGCTCCGCCCAGGAATTCTGCGCCGAGCAGCTCTTCGCCCTCATGCCCTGAGTGGCGCGCACAAAAAGCAAAGCCCGGATGCTTTCACATCCGGGCTTTTTTCTGTCTGTTGGCTCCCGCCTGATTCGCGCCTGCGGCGCGAATGCATTTCGATCATTTTCCGTCAGGGCGTGTATCTGACGGAAAATCCCTCTCGGTCTGCCAGTGTGCGAGCCGCACGAGTGCGCGCAGCAGACCGCAAAAATTTATCGGGAAACCTCAAAGAGGTTTCCCGATAAGTTCAACCAATCAGGTCGGCGTGATCCACCTTGTGCATGTGGGCAATGAGGTCCACCACCTTGGCGGAATAACCGTACTCATTGTCGTACCAGGCGATGAGCTTGACGAAGTTGTCGTCCAGCATGATGCCGGCGCTCTCGTCGAAGATGCAGGTGTTGGGGTTGCCGATCATATCGCAGGAGACCACCTGGTCGGCGGTGTAGCCGATGATGCCCTTCATGCTGCCCTCCGATGCCTGACGGATGGCATAGCAGATCTCGGCATAGGTGGTGTGGGTCTTCAGACGGGCGGTCAGATCCACCACGGAGACATCGTTGGTGGGAACGCGGAAGGACATGCCGGTCATCTTGCCGTTCAGCTCGGGGATAACACGGCCCACGGCCTTGGCCGCGCCGGTGGAGGAGGGGATGATGTTGCCCATGACAGAGCGTCCGGTACGCCAGTCGCGGCCGGCACGGGCGTCCACGGGCTTCTGCTTGGCCGTGGCGGAATGGATGGTGGACATGAGAGCCTGCTCGATGCCGAAGCTCTCGTGCACGACCTTGGCCAGAGGCGCCAGACAGTTGGTGGTGCAGGAGGCATTGGAGACCACCAGCATATCACTCTGATACATGTCGTGGTTCACGCCCATGACGAAGGTCGGGGTGATCTGATCCTTGGCCGGGGCGGAGATGATGACCTTCTTGGCGCCGCCGCGGAAATGGCGGCAGGCCTTTTCGCTGGTGAGATAAACGCCGGTGGATTCGATGATGTACTCCGCGCCGCACTCGCTCCAGGGGATCAGCGCCGCGTCGGACTGGCTGAAGATCTTGATGGGGTGACCGTTGACCACGAGCTTGCCGTCCACAGCCTCCACAGTGCCATTGAAAGCGTGGAAGACGGAGTCGTATTTGATCATGTACGCCATGTAGTCCAGATCCGCATTGCGCAGGTTGATGCCGCAGACCTCGAACTCGTCGGAGCGCTCCATCATGATGCGCAGCGCCACACGGCCGATACGACCAAAGCCGTTGATGCCTACTTTGATTTTCATTCCGATTGCCTCTTTTCCTGTATTCCTCCGGCGGGCCCTTTTCCTTCCCCCACAGAGTTAAATCTATTATAGCAGGAAGATTTGGAAATTGGCACCCCTTAAACGTCCATTTCCCGTAAAATTTTTCACGGTTTTCCAGTGAAAAAAACGATTTTCCATGCCGCGGTCCCTGTTTTTTCGCGGCGCGTCGTTTTTGCTTGTGTTTTCCCCATCGCTTTGCTATACTTTTTACAGGATCCGACCGATTTCGACACGACGCCGCGCGGGAGAAATTTCCGCCCATATCCGCGCCGCGCCGGGACAGGATAATACGGAAAACGAGGAGGTGCCGCGCATGGATACGAAGGATCGGGAGCTTGCGCTGCTGGCAGAGCTGCTGCCCAGCGTTTCTGCGCAGCTGCGCGGCCCGCTGGGTAATCTTTACATGGCCTTTTCCCGCATCGCCACGCCCGAGCGCCGGGCGGAGGATCCGGAGCTGGATCAGAACGCCGCGCTGGTGCAGCAGAGCTATTACCGGCTGCTGCGTCTTGCGGGCAATCTGACCTATGCCACGCGCCTGCTGGAGCAGGCGCCCCTTCCCCAGCAGAATCTGGATCTCGCGGCGGTGGCGCAGGACGTGTTTTACGAATGCCGCTCTCTGGTGGAGCAGGCGGATCGCCGCCTCGTCTTTCAGTCCGACCATGAGCCCATCGTGGTGGCGCTGCACCGCGAGAGCGTGCAGCGCATCCTGCTGCATCTGCTTTCCAACGCACTGAAATTCACGCCCGCCGGCGGCGAGATCGTCATCCGCTGCCGCCGCAGCGCTTCGCAGGCGCTGCTGACCGTGCTGGATCCGGGCCCCGCCATCCCGGAGGAGGTGCTTTCTCAGCTGCTGGAGCGTCCTCTTGCTCCGCAGGCGGACGGTGCGCCCCATGGTCTGGGTCTGGGTCTGCCTCTGGCCCGCGCCCTGGCCGACGGCATGGGCGGCAGCCTGCTGCTGGAAAACAGCGCCGTCGGCGTAGCCGCTACGCTGGCACTTCCCCTGCGGCAGACTGCTGCCGCGGCGCGGGACATCGCCTTTTCCTATACCGGCGGCTTTTCCGCCGCCCTGACCGAGCTTTCCGATGCCCTTCCCCTTTCGGCCTTTCTGCAGGAAAGCCCGCGCAGGCCGGACCATGGAGGAACGCAATGAACACTTCTGCTTTGATCGCCATGAGCGGCGGCGTGGACAGCTCCGCCGCCGCCCTTTTATTGCAGCGCGCCGGCTATGACTGCGCCGGCATCACCATGCTGCTGCACCGGGAGAAGGAGCGCCTTGCCTGCGGCGCGGCCTCTGACGCGGAGGATGCAGCCCGCGTGGCCGCCCGCCTCGGCATCCCCTTCCACACGGTGGATTACACGGACTGCTTTGCCCGGGAGGTTATGGACTATTTTACCGCGGAATATCAGGCAGGCCGCACGCCCAATCCCTGCATCCAGTGCAACCGCCGCATGAAGTTCGGCCGCCTGATGGAGGAGGCGCAGCGTCTCGGCTGCGGCAAGCTGGCTACGGGCCACTATGCCCGGGTCTGCTATGACGAGGGCCGGGGCCGCTGGGTGCTGAAAAAGGCCCGGAATCTCGAAAAGGATCAGACCTATGTGCTGTACTTTCTCTCGCAGGAGCAGCTTTCCCATCTGCTGCTCCCCCTGGGCGAGTTCGAAAGCAAGGAGGCCATCCGCGCCGTGGCGCTGGAGCAGGGTCTCGTCACCGCCCGGAAGAAGGACAGTCAGGACATCTGCTTTGTGCCGGACGGCGACTATGTGGGCTTTTTGCAGCGGCATGGGGTTGCGCTGACGGAGGGCGACTTTGTGGATACGGCGGGCCGGGTGCTGGGCCGTCACCGGGGACTGGAGGCCTATACCATCGGCCAGCGCAAGGGTCTCGGCGTCAGCGGCGGCAGGCGGCTCTACGTCCTGCGGAAGGACGCGGCGCGCAACGCCGTGATCCTGGGGGACGATGCGGAGCTCTTCACCACCACGCTTACGGCGGATCAGGTCAACTGGCTCTCGATCCCCTGCCCGGCGGGGCCGGTGCGCCTCACCGCCAAGACCCGCTATACCCAGCGCGAGGCGCCCGCCACGGTGGAGCCCCTGCCGGGCGGCAGGGCGCGGGTGGTGTTCGACGCGCCCCAGCGGGCCGTCACCGCGGGTCAGGCCGTAGTGTTCTACGACGGCGACACGGTGGCCGGCGGCGGCACCATTCAGGAGGTCTGACCCCCTCCCCATCCAGAGCGAAAAACGGCCCGGAAAGCCTGCTGCAGCAGTCCTTCCGGGCCGTTCTCATCTCATCGCTCACTGATGATCCACTCCTCGCCATACAGCCATTCATCCAGATCCAGCTCCCGCTTTTTCCCGGTCTCGTTCATTCTCTCTCCTCCTCTCCCGCGCGGCGGACGCGGTGCGCCCGTGCGCTGCCGATAACTCTGACAGTATATGGCCCCAGGGCCGAAAAGTTGCACGAAAACGTGCAACAGCGGAGAAAATTTTCCGCTCTTCCTCCGGCAGGAAAAGTTTTTCCGGCATCGACAGGTTTTTCCTCTTGACAGGCGATACAGGGTATGGTATTCTAATTAAGCTGAATCCGCCGGTGTGGTGGAATGGCAGACACAGGAGACTTAAAATCTCCAGGTAGCAATACCGTACCGGTTCGAGCCCGGTCACCGGCACCAATACGGTTTTGCACAATGAAATATCGCGGAGTAGAGCAGTTGGTAGCTCGTCGGGCTCATAACCCGGAGGTCGGAGGTTCAAGTCCTCCCTCCGCAACCACGTCGTCGCAAGCTTTGCATCGCTTGCGACGACTTTTTTATGCTCCGCATCAAAAAGTCATCCCGCGCTCATGCCGCTGCTTCTCCTTTTCCGATCGCTGAAAAACGGCCAGAAAGCTGCTGGATGCTATAAAATGTAAATAAAGGTGTTGACAAGAGCAGTAATTAGTGACATAATGACAATATCACGACCAGTCACTCAAAAGGAGGCTAAAATGCAATGAGCCAAAAAGCAATTCAGGGGACCCAAAAGCTGGCAGAGGCGATGAAGAACAGACGGCAGGAGTTGGGCCTCACCATTGAGGAAGCAGCATCCAGAGCGGGCATTGGGACGAAAACCTGGTGTCGCTATGAGGCGGGCGAATCCATCCGGCAGGACAAGGCAAAGGGAATTTGCAAGGCTCTGAACTGGCGAGGGATACCCGGGACAGACGGGAACAGCGGGGATGCGTTCGATCTGGAAGAGTACAGACATCACAAGGCGTGGTCGAGATTCCTGTGCAATCGGTTCGGGGAGGCTGCAGCCATCTCCTTTGCCATTGGCAGCGACCTTGTTTTGGATTATATAGATGAGGATCTGACCGACCTGTCGCAAATGCCACGGGGCACACACATCGGCCAGCTTCCCGGATCGATGATGAAAGATATTTTGCCTGTGCAGTTCTTGGTGCGGTATGATTATGAATTTCTTTATCAGTTGAAAGTAAACGTAAAGAAACTCAGGGGAGCAGCCCGGTACAGCAATCATTTTCTGGCGCATACTGTAATCCAGGAAATCCTGGTGTACCTTTTTGTGGAGGAATCCAAGTTCCTGATGGAGACCATGGAGCAGGAAATGGAGGAGGCCGGGGTGACCGGGCTGAAGATGTGGGACGACTGGGCCTTTGACCTTTTTGAGGATATGGATGTTGTAACATACCTGTATTCGGACGACTACTTGACCTCGGATCATATTTATCATTTTGACCACTGGGCGGACGAGCAGTTCCATATGTAAACCGCTCACACCAAAATGGTTGACCAGCGCAATAAGGAAACATGCAATACGACGGTTGTGGCTGCGCTGTATCGATCTGGAATATTGCACCAATCTGTACCGCCATCTGCCATAAGCAGCCGGTCGTCTGACCGGCTGCTTCTTTTTGCCCGGGTCATGAGGCCGACGCTGTGGCCGAAAAACCAAACGCAGGAGCCCGATCGGGCTCCTGCGTTTTTCCTTGCTGTGCTGCGGTCACACGTGGGGAGAGTCTGAGATCACTTCTCCCAGTACAGCTCCAGAATGGCGCCGTCCTTCCAGACGAAGGCCAGACGGTCGCCCTTGTCATTGGCGTCCATGGGGCCGCAGATGACGGAATCCGCGTCGGCGATGTACTTCTCCAGATCGTCCACCTTGTAGGCCACATGGGGATTGCGGTGCAGCACCTCGGGGAAGGGCGTTCCGGCCTCAAACTTCAGATACTCGATCTTGTAGTCGTAGTCATCCACGTTGCTGACCCAGAACTTGGCGCCCTCGTTATAGGTCATGTTGGGCTTCAGATTGGTAATGGGGATACCGATGTGCATATAGGTCGCAGACATAGTGGTTCCTCCTTCTTATTTGGCGTTTTTCACTTCCTGATACACTTCGTAGGCCTGCTGCGCGGTGTAGCCCTCGTGCACCACCTTGGCGATGGCCTGCGCCATGCCCACGGGGCAGTCGGACTGGAAAATGTTGCGGCCCATATCCACGCCGTGCGCGCCCTGGTCGATGGCCTTGTATGCCATTTCCAGCGCCTCCAGCTCCGGCAGTTTCTTGCCGCCGGCGATGACGATGGGCACCGGGCAGGCAGCGGCCACGCGCTCGAAGCCGTCGCAGTAGTAGCTCTTGACCACGTTGGCTCCGTTTTCCGCCAGCACGCGGGTGGCCAGCTGGAAGAACTTCTCTGTGCGCTCCATCTGCTTGCCCACCGCCACCACGCCCAGCGTGGGGATCCCGTAGCGGGCACCCAGATTGGCGGTGCGCGCCAGCAGCTCCAGCGAACGGGACTCGCCGGGAGCGCCCAGGAAGGTCTGGACGGCCATGCAGTCGGCGTTCATGCGGATGGCGTTTTCCATGTCGCAGACGATGCCGCCGCCGTTGGACATCTCGTCGAACAGGACGGTGGTGTCGTAGGTGACGCGGACGCACTTGGCGGTCTGCATGGCGGGATCGATACAGGAGCGGAGGACGCCCCAGGTGCCCATCAGCACGTTCACATGGGGGATCAGCGGCGGGATCACCACGTCGATGCGCTCCAGCCCCGAGGTGGGACCCATGATGTAGCCGTGGTCAAAGGCCAGCATGACGGTGTTGCCGGACTTGGGATCAAAGAGACGGGCCAGCCGGTTCTTCATGCCCCAGTCGCTGTTGGCGGCACCCTTGACATAGAAGCCCTCCTGCCGGAAGGGGACGTTCAGATAATATTCCTTTGCCGCCTTATTGCCGATGTTGTCTGCCATATGTTACTCCTTACTGTAGGCGGGGGTATGAGCGGGCGTATTCCACAGACGGAGGATCTCGTCATCCCACTTGGCAATGTTCATCTGGAAGCCGGCAGACTCCTGCACGGTGAGGATCTCGCCCACCATGCTGGCCACCACTTCCACGCCCTTGCCCTTCAGGAACTCCACGGTGTCCTTGAACAACACCAGCTGCTCCATCAGCGTGGTGGCGCCGCAGCCGTTGATCATGACAAAGGCCTTGTCGCCGGACTTCAGATCCAGGCTCTTGCACAGCGCCTCTGCCACGGTCGCCACGGTATCCTTGGCGCTCATCATGGGAACGCGGATGCCGCCGCCCTCGCCGTGCTGACCGGCGCCGATCTCCATCATGTCGGTCTCGCCCAAATCGCCGAAGGACATGCCGTTCTGGGGGTGGGTGGCGTCGGTGGCCTTCACGGCCAGAGAAGCCATGTTGTCGGCATAGCGCTGGGCGATGGCAGCCACCTCGTCCAGAGACTTGCCCTCGCGGGCCGCGGCCGCCGCCACATGGTACAGCGCCACAGCGCCGGCCAGACCGCGCTTGTTCTCCACGCCGTTGGGATCGTACTTGATCTCCTCGCCGGTGACGACCTGACGGAAGTTCATGCCGGCCTTCTGCGCCAGCTTGACCGCCTGCTTGCCGGCAAGCTGGTCACCGGCGTAGTTCAGCGTCAGCAGCAGCACGCCATGGCCCTTGTCCGCCCGTTTCATGGCCTCAAACACCAGCTGGCCATTGGGCGCGGCGAAAATGTCGCCCACCGCCTGGATGTCCAGCATACCCTTGCCCACGAAGCCGGCCTGCGCGGGCTCGTGGCCGGAGCCGCCGTAGGTCACGATGGTCACGCGGTCGGCATCTGCCAGATCCTTGCTGATGACCAGATGGCCGTCCACATCCAGAATGTCGCTGTACGCCAGACCCATACCGGCCAGCAGCTCATCTGTCACGGTCTCAGGAGCGTTCATAAACTTTTTCATCTTCATTGCAGCTTCTCCGTTCTTAAAATTGATTTGTGTTTTTCAAAATGGCCACACGACCATTAAGCCTTCGCAAGTCCCTTGAAGAAATAGGCCATGGAGGTGGCCCCGGCATCCGGCGTTCCCAGCGTCTTCTCGCCATAGCTCTTGGCGCGGCCAAACTTGGCCACGAACTGCTTGCTGGCTTCGGCACCGCCCCATGCGGCCTCTGCCGCCCGTGCAAACAGCTCGCCCTCGTCGCTGCCGTCATAGTCCGCAATCGCCTGCGCGGCGG
>CAYPWQ010000025.1:0-10419 GCA_964414495.1 uncultured Oscillospiraceae bacterium | reverse complement strand
TCCACATCCGCGATGACGGAGGCGCCGGTGGTGGTAAAGCCGGACACCGTTTCAAACAGGGCATCGACATAGTTCGGCAGCGTGCCGCTCAGCACATAGGGCAGCGCGCCCACTGCCGCCAGCACGATCCAGCCAAGACCCACGCAGGCGAAGCCGTCGCGGTGCTTCATGTGCATCCCGGCGGTGTCCATCAGCATCAGGGGGATGCCCAGCAGCAGCGAGATCACCGCCGTCAGCAGGAAGGCGTCCATGGAGCCATCCTGCCGGAAAAAGGCCACCAGCGCCGGCAGCAGCAGGGCCAGTCCCTCCACCACCAGCAGCGCGCCCAGAACTTTTGCTACGAGCTTTCGATTCATCTCTTTCTTCTTTCTTACCGCATCCGGATCCCGGGCTCGTCGTCCAGGATCTCATTGATATCCCGCAGGAACAGGGAGTGGGACACCACGATCACATGATCCTCCGGCAGGATCTCTGTGGCACCGTTGGGAATGATGCTGGTCTGGCCCCGCACGATGGAGGCCACCAGCAGCCCCTTGCGCAGAGGCAGATCCTTCAGCGGGATGTTCACGATGTGGCTGCCGGCCTTGGCGGTGAACTCCACCGCCTCCACCTTGCCGCCCAGGATCTTATAAAGGCTCTCCACCACGCTGCCCTCGGAGTTGGCAAGGCCGCGGACATAGCGGCTGATCTTGTTGGCGGTGATGGCCTTGGGGCTGATGGTGCTGTCGATATGGGTCTCCATGACAAGATCGTGGTAATTGTCGCGGGTGGTCTTGGCAATGACCTTTTTCACGCCGGCGCGCCGCGCGGACATAGCGAGGAGCAGATTTTCCTCGTCCCGGCCCGTCAGCGTCACCACGGCATCCGCCTCGAAGATGCCCTCGTTTTTCAGCAGCACGTCGTCCGTGCCGTCGCCGTGGATGATGATGGCGTTGGGCAGCAGCTCTGCCAGCATCTCGCACTGCTCGCGCTTGGCCTCCACGATGGTCACCTTCATGCCCACCCTGTCCAGCGCCAGCGCCAGATAGAACGCCACGCGGCTGCCGCCGATGATGGACACTGTCCGGATGCGGGAGGTGGGACGGTTCATGAGCTTGAACACACGGTTCAGCTCCTTCTGCGTGCCCACAAGATAGATGCGGTCACCGATCATGGGGATAAAATTACCGTTGGGGATGATGGCCTCGCCCCCGCGCTCCACTGCGCACAGCAGCACATCGTTGGGATGCTTCTTATTATATTCCATCAGCGTCATGCCCGCGATGCCGTCCGTCTCGTTCACGGTGAAGCCGATGAGCTCCACCCGGCCGCCCGCAAAGGGCTCCACACTGAAGGCCGAGGGCACACGGAGGATGCGGGAGATCTCCTGCGCGGCGGACTGCTCCGGGTTCACCGCCATATCCAGATCGATCTCCTTTTTCAGCAGCTGCGTGTCGCGGAAATAGTCCACGTCGCGGATGCGGGCGATGGTATGCCGCGCGCCCAGCTTTTTCGCCATGAGGCAGCAGACCACGTTCACCTCGTCGTGGCTGGTGACGGAGATGACCAGATCCGCCTTCTCCGCGCCCGCCTCCTTCAGCACGCGCAGGGAGGCGCCGTTGCCCTCCACGCAGATGACATCCATCATCTCGGCGTTGCGCAGAGCCTCTGCCTTACCGTCCACCAGGATCAGGTCATGTCCCTCGCCGGAAAGCTGTCTCGCCAGCGCATAGCCCACCTTGCCCGCGCCGATGATCACGATCTTCATACTGCCGCCTTCTCCTTTCCCGCTGCGCCGATCCGGTTTTTCCCCGTTTTCGCGCAGCATCGAGTCCGCCCCCGCCGGGGCGATATGTAGTAAGTATAGCATAGTCTACCCGGAAAGCAAGCGGCGGAAACGCCAAATCCCGCCCGTTTTCCCCCGTTCCTCCCGGCTTTTTTCTGCTTTTCTGCGAAAAATGTGCCGCCGCCATGGTAATTGCCCGCCGTTTCCTGTATACTAAGGAACAACCATAAAAGCAAAGGAGCAAACCGCATGAAGAAAACCGTTCTGAGAAAATACGCCCGCCTTCTGGCCCGCACGGGCATCCGTGTGCAGAAGGGCCAGCAGGTGCTGGTCATGGCCGAACCGGATCAGCCCGAATTTGTAAAGATGGTGGTGGAGGAGTGCTACAAAGCCGGTGCCGCCCGCGTGATCGTGGACTGGAGCTATCAGCCCCTCACCCGCCCCAACGTGCGCTACCGCACGGTAAAGTCCCTTGCCACGGTGGAAAAGTGGGAGGAGGAAAAGCTGCGCTGGATGGCCGAGACCCTTCCCTGCCGCCTGTATCTCATCAGCGAGGATCCCGACGGTCTTGCCGGTGTGAATCAGGAGAAGATGGCAAAGGGCATCCAGGGCCGCCAGAAGATCGTGAAGCCCTATCGTGACGCCATTGAGGGCAAGCACCAGTGGTGCATCGCCGCCGTTCCGGGCGAGGCCTGGGCGAAGAAGGTGTTCCCGGGTGAGCGCAAGTCCCGCGCCATGGAACTGCTGTGGGAGGCGATCCTCGCTACCGTCCGCGTGGACGAGCATAACGATCCCGAGGCCGCCTGGGCCGCCCACAACGCCGATCTCCGCCGCCGCTGCGAGCATCTCAACAGTCTCGGTATCGAGAGCCTGCACTATACCGCCTCCAACGGCACCGATCTCACCGTGGGCCTTATGCCGGAGGGCCGCTTCTGCGGCGGCGAGGACACGACCCAGTTCGGCAACCGCTTCAACGCCAACATGCCCACCGAGGAGTGCTTCGTCTCCCCCAAGCGCGGCAGCGCCGAGGGCATCGTCTATTCCTCCAAGCCCCTCAGCTATCAGGGACAGCTCATCGACAACTTCTCTGTCCGCTTTGAGAATGGCCGTGTGGTGGAGGTGAAAGCCGAGCAGAACGAGGAGCTGCTGAAAAAGATGGTCGCCATGGACGAGGGCGCGTCCTATCTCGGCGAGTGCGCCCTGGTGCCCTACGAAAGCCCCATCAATCAGAGCGGCATTCTGTTCTATAACACTCTCTTCGACGAGAACGCCGCCTGCCATCTGGCTCTCGGCATGGGATTTATCGACACCATCGAGGGCTATGAAAAGTACACGCTGGACGAGCTGCACGCCATGGGCGTCAACGACTCCATCATCCACGAGGATTTCATGATCGGTACCGCCGACCTCGACATCACCGCCCACTGCCGCGACGGCCGCGACGTGCCCATTTTCCGCGGCGGCACCTGGGCGTTCTAAGCGTCCCCTCCGGTCAAAGTGCCGCCGACACGGCGCAGCGCCCATAAAGCAGTCGATCCGGCCTGTGGTCATCACAGGCCGGATCTTTTTGTGCCAACAGGGGGGTGAATATCTTCCTCTTCTTTGTTCCCAAGCACAAAACGCGAAGAGATCCCCTGCTGGTTCCCGGCCGTCCGCACATCCTCCCGGCAGACCTGCATAGTCCGGCGCGGCAGCGCATAGGCTCTGACATCCTGAATCATAAAAAGGAGTGCCTGCCATGCGAATCCTGCTGCTGAAGAAAAAATGGCTGACGCTGGCGCTGTGCCTGCTGGGGGCGGCGGCCATTTTCTGCGCCGTCTGGTATCCCGCCGCCGTGTCCACCGCCGCCGCGGCGCGTCAGCTCCCCATCTACGCGGTGGATACCGGCGGGGAAAAGCGCTGCGCCATCTCCTTCGACGCTGCCTGGGGCGCGGACAATACGCAGAAGATCCTGGACGTGCTGGCACAGTATCAGGTGAAGGCCACCTTCTTCGTGGTGGGCAACTGGGCCAGTGACTATCCCGACACCCTGCGGGCCATTGCTGACGCGGGCCACGAGGTCATGAACCACTCCAACGCCCACGATCATTTCAGTTCCCTCTCCGCCGAGGCCATCACGGCGGATGTCTCCGCCTGCAACGAGAAGATCATGGCCTGCACCGGTGTCATGCCCAGTCTCATCCGCTGCCCCTATGGTGAGTACGACGATCACGTCATCAGCGCCATCCGCGCCATGGGCATGGAGCCCATCCAGTGGGACGTGGACAGTCTGGACTGGAAGGGGCTCAGCGCAGAGGAGATCGCCGCGCGGGTGAATCAGGGTGTTGGTCCCGGCTCTATCGTGCTGTTCCACAACGCCGGCGAACACACGCCGGAGGCGCTGCCCCTGATCCTGGATCACCTGAAGGCAGAGGGCTATGCCCTGGTCCCCATTTCAGAGCTCATTCTCCCCGCGCCCTATACCCTCGATCACACCGGGCGGCAGTTCGCCGCCGCGGAAGCAGAAACCGGCTGACCGTCACAAAAACAGCGCCCGCAGGCATGAGCCTGCGGGCGCTCTCCTCTTTTTGGTTTCAGTTCAGGCGCTTGGCATAGTTGCCATAGATCTGCACGCCCTCCTGCACGGTGACAAAGGCATGGGGGTCGATCTCCGCCACTGAGCGGCGCAGATCCTCCAGCTCGTATTTGGAGGTGCAGATGCAGAACACATGCATGGCCTCGCCGCTGTAGCCGCCCACGCCCTCCCAGCTGGTCACGCCGCGGCCCAGCTTTTCCGCCAGCCGGTGGGGAACGGACGGATCGTCGGTCTTTGTCATGATAAGCGCCTGCATGTTGATGCTCTGCTGGTGGAAGCGATCCATGGAGAGACTGTATACCGCCGCATAGATCAGCGAGTAGATCACCGTGGACAGCGGGAACAGGAACAGGCAGATGGTATAGAGGATGGCATTGAGCAGCATGTAAAATCGTCCCACGGTGAAGGCCCGGATCTTTTTGGAGATGGCCACGCCCAGAATATCCATGCCGCCGAGGGACCCGCCGCAGGTCAGGGTCAGGCCGAAGCCAAAGCCGCAGATCAGGCCGCCCAGAATGGCGCAGGTGATGGTATCGTCCAGAAGAGGCTGCTTCGGAACAGGGATCAGCAGCGCCACCACGGAGTAAAACGAGAGATACAGCACCGTGCTCCACACAAAGCGCTTGCCCACCTGCTTATAGCCCAGATAGAAAATGGGAATGTTCATGACATAATAGATAATGGTGGCGATATCCACCCGGAAGGTCATCCCCGTGGCCATTTCGATGAGGGTGCGGATCAGCTGGGCATAGCCCAGCAGGCCCGCGCTGTAAAGCCCCAGCGGCGTGACCAGCACGTTTAGACCGACGGCAAAGAGCAGTGCGCCCAGGCAGCCCGTCACCAGGCGCAGCGTGGAATTGTGAAGAGACTTCTGCAGCATGGAAATGCCTCCGACAGACCGAAAAATATACAGAAATTTGACGCTGCATTCATTATAAAACTTCCCCGTCCGAAATCAACAAACCCGGCTCAAACTCCCAATGCGCCTTTCCAATGGGGAAAATGCCGTTTCCGCATCAGGAGATGCCTCTCTTGCGTTCTCTGCATATTTGTAATCGTTTTATGCATTTCTCGAATACATCAATGCGCCCGGATATGGTATGATGGGCTTACAGTTCAAAAGACCGCGCCCCGCCGCGGCAAAGGAGCAGCCATGTTTGAAAGCAGCTATGTCGTTGACCTGCGGCGCTTTGTCCGCTGGTATGCCCCGCCCATCCGCCAGCAGAAGCATTTCCGTCTCTGGATGCTGGTGCTGGCCGCCAGCATCGTCGGCACCATCCTCTGCTACACCCAGTCTCTGGGCGACCGCTATGCCTCCCTCGGCTGGCTCATGATCTTCATCAGCCTGTACCGCGGCGTCTTTTTTGATGTGCTCTATGCCCGCCGTCAGTTCTATGCCTCCTGCCGCTATTTTGGCCGGGGGAAGGCGCAGTGCTGGCCCCGCCGCAGCGTGGTGGACGACAGCGGCGTTTCCTGCTACATGGACGATGAGCTCTGTCTCTCCTTCCCCTGGGATCAGGTGGAGCTCTGGCGGGAGGATGCGCAGCATCTGGATTTCGTCTCCGGCCAGCAGGTGGCCCGCTTTGAAAAGGACAGCTTCACTGTCGGCAGCGCCGAAGCTCTGGCCGACTGGGTCCGGGCGCAGCACCCCGACATTCCCGCCGAGAGCGGAAAAACCATCTATCTGCCGCTGGCCTGAGCACGGCAGAGACATATAGGGAGCAGGGCGGAGACGTTGTCTCCGCCCTGCTCGGCATTCTGCTTTCCCTGCCCGGCATCTTCTTCGGCCTTCGCTGGTTTCACAGGCACAGTTTTGACTGCCTGTATGGCTTCAAGCCCTCTGAACAGCTGGATCGGGACTTCTGGCTCTGCATGGGCTTTTGTGCCGCCGCGCTGCCGCTGATGTTTTGGGGTGCACTGACGCTCTGATCTCCGGATCACATGGAGGGAGGAAAATTCGATGAACCGGAACGAACTCCCCAGCGGCATCCGTTGGCTGCTGATCTTTATGGCGATCCTTGGCGTTTTTCCGCTTTTCTTCCTGCTCGGAATGTCCGTCTGAACCGCTTTCCTGCTGTCGGAAAGCGGTTTTTTGCGTTCCCGGCGCTCTGCTGCCACAAAACGGGCCGAAAACGCTGCCTCTCCTGGCGGCACTTCTTTCACGCCTCATAAAGTTTTCTAATGGATCAGCTTCTTTCATTAAGATAATTTAATTTATTCATTTTACAAGTGCCGCCTGCCGTGCTATACTACAGATAGAAAATAAGACACAGGGGCATTTCCCCCCAACCGCTTTGGTTGTTGCTCCCGTCCTCTTTTTCTCTCAATTCCTGCGCCGCAGCCCGCGGGCTGCGGCGCACTTTATTCCGTCAAAGGCAAACAGCAAAACCGGCGGGCCGCTCTGCGCGGCCTGCCGGTTCGTTATTCCCGGAGCAAGCTGTCAGCTATCGCTGCTCTCCAGATAGTTCATGAAATACCGCACCACCCGGGGCGCATTCTTCCGGCTCTTCACCGCGAACACGATCTCCCGCGTCAGCGGCGGCTCCAGCGGCAGATCCACCGCGTCGAAGCTGGCGTTGTCCAGGATCGTCCCGGTCAGGATGCCGATGCCCAACCCCGCCTCCACCATGCGCAGCATGGAATAGCCGTCCCAGGTGGAATAGCGGATGTCCGGCTGCAGCCCCTGCTCCTCAAAGTAAAAGGAGATGTTGGAGCGCCCGCCCTGCTCAGTCAGGATAAAGGGGTCGCCGCAGAGGGCGGAGGCCGGGAACCGCGCACAGCGGGCCAGCGCATGCGTCCGCGGGATCACCACGCGGAACTCATCCCGGAACAACGGGATGGTCTCCAGCTCGCTGCGGATGGGCAGCGGCAGCACGCCACAGTCCACACGCCCCTCCTGGATCCAGTCCTCGATGCTCTGATAATCGCCATCCAGCAGTTCGTAGCTGATGTCCGGATACGCCGCCTGAAAGCGGCGGATGATCCCCGGCAGGTGATAGGTAGCCACGCTGGAGAAGCAGCCGATGCGAAGCGTGCCCGCGCGCATGCCGTTGAGCTCCTCCACCCGGTGATTCAGCTGCGTCCCCGCCTCGCAGATGGCGCGGACGCAGGGCAGCAGCTCCGCCCCCGCTGAGGTCAGGCTGACGTGCTTGCTGCTGCGCTGCAGCAGCTGCAGCCCCAGCTCCTCCTCCAGACTCTTCACCATGCGGCTCACCGCAGGCTGAGAGTATTTCAGCGCCTCCGCTGCCTTGGAAAAGCTCTCGAATTCGGCCGTTTTCAGGAATGCCCAGTAGCGCTGCAGCGACGTATCCATTCGAAAATTCTCCTTATTCATTCGGATTTCGCTGTTTTATTATCTGCTATTTGCATAGCAAACATAACAACCGTCTCGGCCAGGGCGCCGGACGGTCGTGCAGAATGCCGATAAATCTCTGCTTTTTGCGCAGAAAACAGTCTGAAACGGCCGCCCATTCATCTCATTTTGCAGAGCGGGAAACGCACGCTTCCCGTTCTGTTTTTCGATTATAATGAGCGGTCCCGCAAAAAGCAAGCCAGACTTTTTATTTCCCTTCACAGTTTTTTTGATGACCCGTCGTTAAAAAAACACAGCCGCAGGCCGGTCGGGCATAATGCCCGCCGTCCCCGTTTTCTGTGCTGCGCGGAGCGTCGTCAGACAGCGGCTTCCTCGCCCTCGGCGTCTCTCCACGCGGCTGCTCCATCTCCGGCTGCGCCCTCCGCGGCCGCGTCGCCCCGCGGCATATATTCCACCAGCTGCCGGGCCAGCCGCGGCAGGGCCTTATGGTCGCGCACGGCCAGCACCACGTCGCGGTACAGCGGCACCTCCAGATCGCGCCGCACGATGTCATAGGGCGCGCGCTCCACGATCTTGTCCGGCAGGATGCTGATGCCAAGACCCCGCTCCACCATGCGCATGGCGGCATAATCATCCCAGGTCACAAAGCGCACCTCCGGCGTGATGGCCTGCTGCTCGAAATACAGAGAGATCACGGACTTGCCGCCCTTCTCCGTCAGGATGAAGGGATACTGCTCCAGCAGCTGCGGCGGGATCCGCTCGTACTCCGTCAGGGGATGGCCCTGCGGCAGGATCACATGGAACTGCTCGCGGTAGAGGAAGTCCGTCTCCAGCTCGCGGCTGATAGGCAGCGGCGCGATGCCGAGATCCACGCGGCCGTCGATGACCCAGTCCTCGATCTCACTGTAGTCGCCGTCCAGCAGCTCGTAATTGATGTTGGGGTACTCCTCCTGGAAGCGCTTGATGACATCCGGCAGCCAGTAGGTCATGACGCTGGAGAAGGACGCGATGCGGATGGTGCCGGACTGCATGCCGGTGAGCTCCGACACCTTGTCCTGCAATTTGCTGTGCATGGCGCAGACCCGCTCGATGTAGGGCATCAGCTCCTGGCCGTCCGAGGTCAGATAAACGCCCTTGCCGCTGCGCTCCAGCAGCGGCACACCGAAATCGTCCTCCAGGCCCTTGATCATGCGGCTGATGGCAGGCTGAGAGTACTGCAGAGCCTCCGCCGCGCGGGAAAAGCTCTTATACTGCACCACCTTCATCAGCGCCACATAGCGTTGAAACGTTGCATCCACGTCCAATTCCTCCTCGTTGCTGCGGCGCGGGTCTGTACCGCAGCCGCTCGTTTCTCTGAAACGGGCAGAAAGACCGTCCGGTGTCACCCGGCCGATCCTCGTTATCCCTCTGTACTGTGCGCAGACGCGGCTGACCGCATCTGCCGTCCGGCTCTTGCGTTCCGCGCAGCCCGTCCGGGGCCGCTGCGCCCGCTGTGCGCCGACGAAAAAGAGCGGGAGCTCCCATTCCCTTTCGTCACCGCACACCTCACTGCCGGTATGCGCCCACTTTGTCTGACAACAGTATAGAATAAAACCATACACCCGGGGCATCGTTTTCCCCGGCGGAGAGCCTTTCCCCTCCGGTGCGGCCCGTCCATGCATTGACCTGCCGCGGTTTTCAGGCTGCGCAGCCTTTTCCGTTTCCCGTCAGACTGTTTTCAGACGCTCATCCGTTCTTGCGCGTGGCCTTGAGCGCCCTGTGGAACTGCAGTCCCAGGCAGACGATCAGCATGACCGCCCAGAAGACTTCCGTACCTGTCATGATGGATCCTTCCTTTCTGAATACTCCCGGTTTATTTCGAAATCGTTTGTTTCAATAACGATTTCCCTTTGGCACTTACTATTTTATACGTCTTTTCCCGAATTGCAATAGAAAATTTAACTTTAGCAATTTCAATGCCGCATTCGCATTATGCGCCAAACGTATGCGTTGATTTGCTGTGCGCATATCTTGTGCCTCTTCTCTGGATAAGCCAGCAATCCATTGCAGGAGAACGACTTGGTGTCATTTTAATAAGGTATCTCACGCGTTTCTCCGCTCTGCTGTCTCTATCGTTATTTTTTTGACCGGTGCATAAATGAATGAAATTTTTTGCCGTTTTTTTGGCCCCGACCCTCCGGCTTTTCGGCGGTTCCCGCATCATATTGTTCATTTTTAACGCAAAATTGATATCGTTTTTTTGCATTTTCACCATAGTTGCGCCGCGTTATTACCATTGCGCATTCTTGTGTTGCAAAACACGCATCCATCATTCTTGTATATTATTCACGCATCCGGCGCTGGCATTTTTTCTCATAAATCGCCGTTTCGATTGCGTTGCAGTCGTTTTATTGTTTTTCAATTTCCGCATGACCGCCATTTTTATCCGTAATATTCATTGTCTGCCGTTTGACAAGGCGGATCGATGGTGCTACATTCAACTCAGTCACAGGGAGCTCTGTCACGGCAAATCCCGATGGCATGAAGGGGGAAATCATCCATCACCGTCGTCAAGGTTCCGGCAGGCGTGGGGACGCAGGCCGGCTCCGGGAACGCAGCGCTTCCGTGAAAAATCAAAGAATTGAGAGGAAAAACATATGGCAGTCATCGCATTGAGAGCTGTTCTCGCAATCCAGTTTATCGGCCTTGCCATCTACCTGGTCATCGACATCAAGAAGAACCATGCCGCCGAGATGCGCGGCAACAAGTCCCGCTACATCAAGAACG
>CAYPWQ010000024.1:0-10870 GCA_964414495.1 uncultured Oscillospiraceae bacterium | reverse complement strand
CGCCAGCGGCACCCTCACCGTGTCCGCCGGCAGTACCAGCGTCTCCATCCCCGTCTCGGTGAAGAGCGACGACTATTTCTCCGACATTGCAGACAGCTTTGCCCGGGAGTATATCAACGTGCTCTATGAAAAGGGTGTCGCCACCGGCATGAGCGACGGCACCTTCCATCCCTCTGACAATGTGACGCGCCAGCAGTTCGCCGCCATGCTCTATCGGGCGCTGGGCCTGAAGGATGCGGATTACGCAGACGTGGAGCTGCCCTTTGCCGACGCGGATCAGCTGCGGAGCTACTCTCTCATCCCGGTGAAGGCCCTCTATTCTCTCGGCATCGCCACCGGCTCCTCCAGCGGCGGCAAGCTCTGGTTCAACCCCTACGAGCCCATTTCCCGCGCCCAGGCCGCGGCCATGATCGCCCGCGCGCTGCACGTCTCCTCCGACGTGACCCCGGATTACACGGATCTTGCGGACTTCCCCTCCTATGCGCCGCCCTGCGTCAGCGCCCTGTCCCAGATGGGGATCGTCGGCGGCTTCAAGGACGGCAGCTTCCGTCCCCGCAACAACATCACCCGCGAGCAGATCTGCAAGATGCTCTACATGATGCTGGAAAATCAGTAAATAAGCCAAAAAGTCCCGAATGCTTCCGCATTCGGGACTTTTTATGCAATGATGGAGTAGTCGAACTGCCTTGCAGCGCTTCGCGCCCACAGGTGGGCCGACAAGGGCTTTATTTCTTCTTTGCCTGCTTCTCCGCCTTCTTCTCGGCGGCGTCGCCGGCCTTCTGCAGCTTGGCGTATTCCGCCGCCTTCTCCTTTTCTGCGGCGGCAGCGGCCGCAGCCGCCATCTTCTCCTCCTCTTCCTTTTCGAGGACGGTGTAGGCGATCTTGCCCACGAGCGTCTTGGGCAGCTCCGTGCGGAACTCGATCTCATAGGGCAGGGCGTACTTGGCGATGTGGGCGCGGCAGTGCTCCATGATGCTCTCTTTCAGCTTGTCAGAGGGCTTGTAGCCGTCCTTCAGCACCACGAAGGCCTTGGCCTTGTGCATCTTGTAGGGATCGGGCACGCCGATGACGCAGCTGAGATGCACCGCGTCGTGCTGGTCGATCACATTCTCCAGCTGCATGGGATAGACATTGTAGCCGCTGATGATGATCATGCGCTTGATGCGCTGCTTGAAGTAGATGAAGCCGTCGGCGTCCATGTAGCCCATGTCGCCGGTGTGGAGCCAGACATGGCCGTCGGCGTGGGTGCGGAGGGTTTCGGCGTTCTCCTCGGGGTTGTTGAGATAGCCCATCATGACGGAGGGACCGGAGAGGCAGATCTCGCCGTCCTCGCCGTAGGGGACTTCCTCCTCGGTGCCGGGAGTGCAGATCTTGTAATAGGTGTCGGGATAGGGCAGGCCGATGCTGCCCTCGCGCTCCTCCAGATAGGGGGTCAGGCAGGAGGCGGTGACGCACTCGGTGGTACCGTAGCCCTCGCGCACGCGGACAGTGGCGCCGTGGCTGAAGAGGAACTTATCCACCCGCTTTTTCAGCTCCACCGGCAGACTGTCGCCGCCGGAGAACACACCCTTCAGGCAGCTCAGATCCACGCCGTCCAGATAGGGGTTGCGGGTCAGCGCCTCGAATAGAGTGGGCACGCCCGCGATGAGGTTCGGGCGCTGCTTCTTGATGAGCTGGGCATACTCCTTCACCGTGAAGCGGGGCACCAGAATGGAGGTGCCGCCGGCGTACATGATGGTGTGGATGCAGACGCCGAGGCCAAAGCCGTGGAACACGGGCATGGCGGCCAGCATCTTCTGCCCACAGACCTCGCCGTGGAACATGGCAATGGTCTGTGCGGCCAGAGCGTTGAAGTTGCGGTTAGAGAGCAGGATGCCCTTGGTCTTGCCGGTGGTGCCGCCGGAGAACAGGATCACCGCCGCGTCGTCGCCCTTCTTTTCCACATAATAGGGCTCGTAGAAGCGGTTGCCCGCGGCCAGGAAGTTCTTCCAGGTGATGGCCTCGCCCTCGTACTTGCGGCGGGCGTTCTTGCGGTTCATGAACTTGTAGCCGATGGACTTCACGGCGCTGAGCTCATCGCCCACGCTGGCGATGATGAGGCTGGGGATCTCCACCTGCTTCTTCACGTCCAGGAACTTGTCATAGAACTGATCCAGCGTCACGACGCAGCGGCTGCCCGTCTCCTTCAGATAGAACACGATCTCGCCCACGGCGGAGAGGGGATGGATCATGCAGGCGATGGCGCCGATGCGGTTCAATGCATACAGGCAGTAGACCGCCTGGGGGACGTTCGGCAGGCACAGCGTCACGCGCTCGCCCTCCCGGATGCCCATGGCGCGGAAGGACTTGGCCACGATCTCGATCATGGCGCTCATTTCCAGATAGGTGGTGTTCTTGCCCATGAAGGACAGGGCGACATAGTCCGGATGGGCGCGGACGGTGCGCTGCACCGCCTCGCTCATGGAGATGTCAGGATAGTTCAGATGGAACGGCACCTCGCCGTACATCTTCATCCAGGGTGTTTTTCTTTCTTCCATGTTGTTCATTCCTCCCATTCAACAGGTTCGTACAGGGGCCGCTCCAGCAGCTCCGGATGCGCCATCAGATAGCGCAGCAGCCGGATGCTGCGGATGAAATAAAACCCATCGGCAATGCGCTCGTCCACCGTGATGCCCAGCTCCAGCGCCGGACGCATGGTGACGCTGCCCGTCTCGTCAAAGAAGGGCGTGGGCTTTTTTTCGCCGATGATAATGAAAACGGAGTTGGTGCCGAAATTGGATAGATGGTGATAGTCCGCGGACATTTTGATGCTGCCGAGATTCGACAGGAACACGCTGGCCTCATAGGGGTTGATCTTGCTGATGTCGGCGGGCATGCGGCCCGTGCGGTCGGCCCAGCGAAGGTATTTCACCACCAGCTTCAGGACGAAGTCCGGCAGCTTGGTCAGCAGGGACATGAAATCCGTGGTGTCGTCCACCTTTTCCTCGCTGCGCACCTTGTAGACCTCGCGGCAGACCTTTTCATGCACCTGCGCCAGAGGCGAGGGTGCGCCGTCGCTCTCGTCCATCTTCAGCAGCATCAGGAATTCGCCGCCGTGGTCGGTGAACTTGCGCCGCCCGGTAAAGGTCAGGACGATGTCCTGCCGCTCGTAGAGATGACCGTTCTGCAAGAACCAGTTCATCTTGGGACGCAAGGCAAAGACCTTGGCCGTGGCCGCCAGGAACAGATGGAAGAGGGTGTATTTGTATTCCGGGCCCTCCTCGTTCTTCCGGCGCAGAAACTCCTCCGCCGCCGTCAGCTCGATCCGCTCTGTCATGACCGCCTCGTTATCCGTGCGTCCATCCAGCATCCGCGCCATCAGCGCATGCATGGGGTCCGTGTCCCGCACCAGATAGGCATCCTTGCGGTCGCCCCGTCTCTTTGGGGGTCTTTCTCTCATAAATTCGCTTCCTTTCTCTCCTCGTCGTCTCTCTGCAGCACACCCTGCAGGGAGAAATCCGGGGTATAACGGCGCTGGGCACTGGCACTGTCCTGTACATAGCCCTCCGTCACGCTGCAGTTTTCCATATAAGCCTTTGCCGCGCGGTATTCCGCTCCCGTCACGCGGCGGCTGAGCTTCCCCTCCGCGCCCGGCATGGGCGTATACTGATTCATCAGGGAGAACAGCACCTCGCCGGGGCGGAAGGTCTCTGCCACCCAGTCGATGACGCGGCGGGTGTTCTCCAGCTCGCCCGGCAGGATCAGGTGCCGGATCAGCACGCCCCGGCGCAGCAGTCCCTCGTCATCCAGCTCGTAGGGGCCGGTCTGACGGAACATCTCGCAGATGGCGGCGCTGGCCGCCTCGAAATAGTCCGGCGCGCGGGAATAGGCCCAGGCCGGCTCCCGCAGGGCGTATTTCATGTCGGGAAGATAGACCTGCACCTTCCCCTCCAGCAGCCGCAGCGTCTCGACGCACTCATAGCCGCCGCTGTTCCAGACCACCGGCAGCCCCGGATCCTCCTCCAGCGCCTCGGCGATGACCGGGGTGAAATGGGTGGGCGTCACCAGATCGATGTTGTGCGCCCCCTGCTCCTTCAGCTCGCGGAAGATCTGCCGCAGGCGCTCCACCGTGATGGGCGCGCCGAAGTTCCCGTGGCTGATGGGCTCGTTCTGGCAGAACACGCAGCCGAGATTGCAGCCGGAGAAGAACACCGTTCCCGCGCCCCGTGTGCCGCTGATGCAGGGCTCCTCCCAGTGGTGGAGCGCCGCCCGCGCCGCCACTGGCAGGCTCGGCATCCCGCAGACGCCGCCGCCCGCGGTCTCCGTCCGCTCCGCGGCACAGCGCCGCGGGCAAAGCGTGCAGATCATGCCTGCTGCCCCACGCGGAAGTCCGGGCCCAGATCGCCCGCCATCCAGTGGCGGCGGCAGAGGCCGATATACTTGTCGTTGGCGCCGAGGACGACCTGTTCGCCCTCCTTCAGCACCCGGCCCTCCTCGTCGAAGCGGGCGTTGAAGGCCGCCTTGCGGCCGCACCAGCAGATGGTCTTGACCTCCTCCAGCTTGTCGGCCATGACCAGCAGCTCATAGCTGCCGGGGAACAGCTCGCCCCGGAAGTCGGCACGCAGACCATAACAGATCACGGGGATGCCACAGTCGTCCACCAGATGAACGAGATAGCGCACCTCCTCGCGGGTGAGGAACTGCGCCTCGTCCACGATGATGCAGGCATTCTTCTGCAGCTCCGCCTCCGGCGTGCTGCGCATTTCGTCGAAATAGATGCAGGGGTGGCTGAGACCGATGCGGGAGTGCACCATGTGGTCGCCGTCCCGGGTGTCCAGCCGGGGCTTCACCAGCAGGGTCTGCTGGCCCCGTTCATCATAGTTGTAGCGCGCCATCAGAGCGTTGGCCGTTTTGCTGGAGCCCATGGCGCCGTATTTGAAATAGAGCTGAGCCATCTTTCTTCCATCCTTTATTTATCGCAGCAAAGCTTCCGCTTCCCGCTTGTATTTTTCAAAGGCCGAGGGCACCGCATGGGCCGCCAGCGCTTCGCCGTCCATCCAGACGAGATCCTCTGCTCCGCTGCCCGTGACCTCCAGCGCATAGCCCTGCATATGCCACTCCACATGGGTGAACACATGCTTCGCCGCAAGGCTCTTTCGCCATTCGCGCACGGTGAGGCCCATGGCCGCGAGAGCCTCGGCGGTCTCCGCCTCGCTGCGATGGCCGCTGAGATTGGGAAATTCCCAGAGCGAGGCCAGAAGTCCCTCGCTGCTGCGCTTGCGCAGGGCGACCTTCCCCTCCTGCGTCAGCAGCAGCACTGTCATCTCCTCGATCCGGCGGGGCTTTTTCTTCCCCCGCACAGGGAGCGTCCGGGTCTTTCCCTCCGCATACGCCGCGCAGAGCTCCCGCAGCGGACACCCGCCGCAGAGCGGCTCGCCGTTCGGCAGGCACACCGTGGCTCCCAGATCCATCAGCGCCTGATTGTACGCGCCGGGGCGCGTCCGGCTCATGGTCTCCGCCGCCCACGCGCGATGGCGCTTTTTCACCGCCGTGTCCGTGATGTCTCCCTCGTCCGCTGTCACGCGGGCCAGGATGCGCAGCACGTTGCCGTCCACTGCGGGGACAGCCTCGCCACAGGCGATGGAGAGGATGGCCCCCGCCGTGTAGTCGCCGATCCCCGGCAGGGCGATCAGCTCGTCATAGCTGCGGGGGAAGACCCCGCCATGGCGCTCCGCCACGATCCGCGCCGCCTTTTGCAGATTCCGGGCGCGGCTATAGTAGCCAAGCCCCTCCCAGAGCTTCAGCAGGCGCTCCTCCTCTGCCCCGGCCAGCGCCTCCACCGTGGGGAAGGCATCCATGAAGCGCCGAAAATAGGGCAGCACCGCCGTGACCCGCGTCTGCTGCAGCATGATTTCCGACACCCAGGTGCGGTAGGGCGAGACCTCCTCCCGCCAGGGAAGCACGCGGCGGTTTTCATCATACCAGCGGAGCAGCGGCTCTGCCATGCGCGTCAGGCGCTCTCTTGCGTCCATGGCGCTCACCCCCGGTCGAAACGGGTGGCATAGCCGCAGCGGCGGCACAGCGCCTCGCTGGGCTGCCGCGCAGAAAACCCGTCATACAGCGCCCTTGCCCGGGGACTCGCCAGAATGTCCCCCAGCTCCTCATGCAGCAGATTGCCCAGAGCGATGTCCCCCTCGTGATCCAGACAGCAGGGCGCCACTGTGCCGTCCGCCAGGATCGCCAGCTGCTGCCGAAGACCCAGGCAGAATTCCGCGCCGCTCTCCGGCGCGCCCAGATCCGGCCAGTCGAATTTCTCCGCCTGCTCCAGATAGAGGCGCTCTCCCAGCTGGAAGCTGCCCTGCCGCTTCTCTTCCCAGTGGTCGCAGCCGGTCTTTTCCCGCAGGAAAGCCAGCACCTCGCCGTTGCGCGCCTCCGCGCCGCCGCCGTTCCAGAGCCGCAGCGCCACGATGACGCCCCGCGCCGCCGCCTTCTGCGCGAAGGCCCAGACGCTTTCGAGATAGGGCAGCATATCGCCGCCGTCATTTCCCTCGAAGCTATGCACCGAAACGCTCACCTTATGCAGCGCCGCCGCTTCCAGCAGGGTCTCCCCCGCCCGGTCCAGCAGCGTCCCGTTGGTAGTGATGCAGAGGCGAAAGCCCTTTTCGCCGCCCATGCGCAGCAGCTCGCCGAGCTCCGGATGCAGCAGCGGCTCGCCCATCACATGAAAATAGAGGTACTGCACCTCGCCGCGCAGCTTTTCCGCGATGCAGGAAAATTCCGCCGCGCGCATGAAGCGTGGGGCGCGCCGGGTTCCGGGGCAGAAGGAACAGGCGAGGTTGCAGACATTGGTGATCTCCACATAGGCCCGCTTCCACATATCCTCTCCCCCTCCCGGCGCAAATTCGAAGTAATGTTACCACAGATTTGTTACAAAAGAAAGACGATTTTCCAAAAAACGTCGCTTTCTTCCCCTCTCTTTTCCAAAAAATGCCCGCCGCACCATGTGCGGCGGGCATTTTGCTTTTGCTTACTGCGCGGGCGCATGGAACTCGTGGGCCTGCTGCAGCATCATGTCCTTCACCTTCATCAGGCGGGTGGTGTTGGCGCGCTCGTTCTCATCCAGCTTCATGGAGATGTAGCGGATGTTCCTCTGCAGCTCGGGGATCATGACATATTCCAGCGCGTTGACCCGGCGGCGGGTCTTTTCAATGTCCTGCGCCAGCAGCTGCATGCTCTTTTCCACCTGCGCCAGCTCCAGCATGTCCCGGAACACCTTGCCCAGCGCGTCCATGGCGGCATCCAGCTCGCCGGTGGTCTGGGCAAAGCCATAGGGGTAGATGTCGGAGGGGTCGTCGCTGCGGGTCTCAAAGCGATAGGTCGGCACCTGCACGCTCATGATGTTGCGGCTGCCCACCTCCAGCGTCACGCTCTGCTTGGGATAGAGCAGTGCCTGCTCCAGCATTTCCGGTGCGGTGAGGGCGGAGGCCGCGGAGAAGGCGGCGTTGGCCTGCTCCAGTCCCCGCTCCACGCGCTGACGCAGCTCGCGGTTGCGCCGCACCACGTCGAGGAACTGCTTCATCAGCTCGTCGCGCTTATCCTTCAGCAGCTTATGGCCCCGGATCGCCGTTTTCAGCCGTCCCTTCAGGCGGGTCAGCTCCATGCGGGTGGGATTGATGGTGGTATTTGCCACAGGCATTCACCTCTTTTTCAACGGACTTGCAGCACCGCCCGCTCAGGGCTTTGCGTCATAGTATTTATCCACCATTTCCTGCCGGATGCGCTTGAGCTCGCTCTTGGGCAGGATGCGCAGCAGCTCCCAGCCCAGATCCAGCGTTTCGATGACGCTGCGGTTCTCGTCGCTGCCCTGGGCCACATAGCGCTTTTCGAACTCGTCGGCGAACTTGGCGTACAGCAGATCCGTGGGAGTCAGGGCCGCCTCGCCCAGAATGGTCATGAGCTCCTTGGCCTCCTTGCCGGAGGCATAGGCGGCGAAGAGCTGGTTCATGGTGGCGGCGTGATCCTCGCGGGTCTTGCCCTTGCCAACGCCCTTGTCCTTCAGGCGGGAAAGACTGGGCAGCACGTCCACCGGGGGCAGGATGCCCTTGCGGTACAGCTCGCGGGAGAGCATGATCTGCCCCTCCGTGATGTAGCCCGTGAGGTCGGGGATGGGGTGGGTCTTGTCGTCCTCCGGCATGGTCAGGATGGGGATCATGGTGATGGAGCCCTCCTGCCCCAGCTTGCGGCCGGCGCGCTCGTACATGGTGGCAAGGTCGGTATAGAGATAGCCCGGATAGCCGCGGCGTCCCGGCACCTCCTTGCGGGCGGCGGAGACCTCGCGCAGCGCCTCGGCGTAGTTGGTGATGTCCGTCAGGATGACCAGAACGTGCATCCCCTTTTCAAAGGCCAGATACTCCGCGGCGGTCAGCGCCATGCGGGGCGTGGCGATGCGCTCCACGGCGGGGTCGCTTGCGAGGTTCGTGAACAGCACCGTGCGGTCGATGGCACCGGTGCGGCGGAAGTCGGAGATGAAGAACTCCGCCTCCTCAAAGGTGATGCCGATGGCGGCGAACACCACGGCGAACTTGCTCTCGCCGTCCAGCACCCTGGCCTGACGGGCGATCTGCGCTGCCAGCTGCGCGTGGGGCAGACCGGAGCCGGAGAAGATGGGCAGCTTCTGCCCGCGCACCAGAGTGTTCAGACCGTCGATGCTGGAGATGCCGGTCTGGATGAACTCGTTGGGATAGTCGCGGGCGGCGGGGTTCATGGGCAGGCCGTTGATATCCAGCCGCTTTTCCGCGAGAATGGCGGGACCGCCGTCGATGGGCTGACCCATGCCGTTGAACACGCGGCCCAGCATGTCGCCGCTGGCCGCCAGCTCCAGGGGATGGCCCAGGAAGCGGATGCGGGAGTCCTTCAGATTGATGCCGGCGGAGCTTTCGAACAGCTGCACCACGGCCCTGTCGCCGTCCACCTCCAGCACCTTGCAGCGGCGGACGCTGCCGTCCGGCAGCTCGATCTCGGCCAGCTCGTCATAGGTGACGCCGCTGACCTGCTCCACCACCATCAGCGGGCCGGAGATCTCATGGATCGTGCGGTATTCTTTCATTCCTCTTCACCTGCTTTCTCTGCAATGGCGGCGATCTGCGCCGCCATGTCGCGGGCGATGGTCTCGTACGCGGCGGCGTATTCCTCCGCCTCCACATACTTGGCGCGGCCGATCTGCTCCTTGGCGGGGATGGCCAGCAGCGCCGGCAGCGCCGCGCCCCGGCGGATGGCTTCGCGGGCCAGACGGTCAAAGTCCAGGATCAGCGCCATGAGACGCTGCTGCCGGTCGTGGCCGGAATAGGAGTCCACATCCATAAAGGCGTTCTGCTGCAAAAAGTCCTCGCGCACCATCTTGGCGCTCTCCAGCGTCAGCTGATCGGCGGGGCTCAGGGCGTCCTTGCCCACCAGCTGCACGATCTCCTGCAGATCGGCCTCCTCCTGCAGCAGACGCATGGCCCGGGCGCGGCCCTGCATGAAGCCCTCGCCCAGATGCTCGTCGAACCAGGGCTTCATGCTGTCAAGGTAGAGGGAATAGGAATTCAGCCAGTTGATGGCTGGGAAATGACGGCGGTAGGCCAGGGACGCATCCAGCGACCAGAACACCTTCACGATGCGCATGGTGCCCTGCGCCACCGGCTCGGACAGGTCGCCGCCGGGAGGCGATACCGCGCCCACGGCGGTGAGGGAGCCGCGGCGCTCGTCCGTGCCGAGGCACTCCACCACGCCCGCGCGCTCATAGAACTGCGCCAGACGGGAGGCAAGGTAGGCGGGATAGCCCTCTTCACCAGGCATTTCCTCCAGACGGCCGCTCATCTCGCGCAGGGCCTCTGCCCAGCGGGAGGTGGAGTCCGCGATGACTGCCACGTCGTAGCCCATGTCGCGGAAGTACTCCGCAATGGTGATGCCGGTGTAGACCGAGGCCTCGCGGGCCGCCACGGGCATATCGGAGGTGTTGGCGATCAGCACCGTGCGCTTCATCAGGCTCTCGCCCGTGCGGGGATCGGTCAGCTCCGGGAATTCCCGCAGCACGTCGGTCATCTCGTTGCCGCGCTCGCCGCAGCCGATGTAGATCACGATATCCACGTCCGACCACTTGGCCAGCTGGTGCTGCACCACGGTCTTGCCGCTGCCGAAGGGCCCGGGCACCGCGGCGGTGCCGCCCTTGGCGATGGGGAACATGGTGTCGATGACGCGCTGACCGGTCTGCAGAGGCCGGATGGGGGGATATTTCTTTTCATAGGGACGGCCCACGCGCACGGGCCAGCGCTGCACCATGGTGAGCTCATGCTCCGCGCCCCTGTCGTCCGTCAGCCGGGCGATGCACTGATCCACGGTGTACTCGCCCTCCTCCGCCACCCAGCTGAGGGTGCCGGAGAGCTTCACGGGCACCATGATCTTGTGCAGAACCACGGCCGTCTCCTGCACCGTGCCCAGCACGTCGCCGCCGCGCACGGTGTCACCGGGCTTCGCCACGGGCACAAAGTGCCACTGCTTTTCCCGGCTCAGAGCCGGGACCTCCATGCCGCGGCGGAGATTGGAGCCGCACTGCTTCATGATCTCCTCCAGCGGGCGCTGGATACCGTCGTAGATATTCTCGATGATACCGGGGCCCAGCTCCACGCTCAGCGGCGCGCCGGTGGTCTCCACCACCGCGCCGGGGCCGAGACCGGAGGTCTCCTCATAGACCTGGATGGAGGCGCGGTCGCCGGTCATATTCAGGATCTCGCCGATGAGACGCTGCTCACCCACGCGAACCACGTCCGCCATGTTGGCGTCCTCCAGCCCCTCGGCGACCACCAGCGGGCCGGATACCTTGATGATTTTTCCGCTCATGAGACTCCCCTTT
>CAYPWQ010000023.1:0-11054 GCA_964414495.1 uncultured Oscillospiraceae bacterium | reverse complement strand
CCCCGTGTGGGGCGCGACGTTATCGTCCCCATCAAGGTAACGGCGGTAGCTAATTTCAATCCACGCGCCCCGTGTGGGGCGCGACAGCAAATATGCACAAACAACGTGTGCAATTTGCAGCGACAGGTACAAAAACAGGTGTCAACAGCAGGAAAATGCCGCCTGTCAGAGCATTCTCCGCCGGAATTGCGATAAAAACTGCCAGGAAAAGCGGTGCGAACCGCCCCGGAAATCGCTGCGCACTTCCGCTTCGCGCTCAGATCATCAGCGTATCCTCCGGTGAATACGTCTGCTTACAGCCGAAGTGTTCGATCTTACGCTCGTACTGCTTTCCGAGATAGTAAAAGCGCAAGCTGTCCCGCTCGGGATCCATGATCTGGCAGAGCCTGTTCTGCAAGCTGCGGCACTGCGCCGGATCCAGCAGACACTCAAACACCGAGTTCTGGACGCGCTGCCCGTAGTTCACGCACTGCTTTGCGATCTGACGCAGACGCTTGCGTCCCGCCGCATCCTCGGTGTTGACATCATAGGTGATCAGTACCAGCATAGCCCCTCACTTCCATAAAAACGGCGGATATTCCTCCAGATCGCCCCGCAGATACCGTGCCAGCAGCAGGCTTTGCACATACGGCACCATTCCCCAGGACATCTTTTCCTCCAAAAACGGATGGGTGATGGTCTCCTTTTTCCGCTCCTGCCACTTTTGCAAAAAGATCTTCCGTGCCGCATCGGTCAGGAAGACCGCGCCGCTTTCCCGCACGTCAAAGTCCGATGGCTGCATCACGCGGTTATTGACCAAGGTCAAGACGAAGCGATCCGCAAAGCAGGGACGCAGCTCCTCCACCAGATCCAGCGCCAGCGATTCACGCCCCGGGCGATCCCGATGCAGATAGCCCACATACGCATCCAGCCCGACGCTTTCCAGCGCCGACGCACAGTCGTGCGCCAAAAGGCTGTATGCAAAGGACAGCATCGCATTGAATGCATCCAGCGGCGGACGACGGCTGCGCTCGTGGAAATAGAACGTCTCCTTCTCCCGCAGGATCATATCATCCAGAACGCTGAAATACGCAGCAGCGGCAACGCCCTCCAGCCCGCGCAGGCTTTCCAGCGAGGTCTCTGCGGCGATCTCGGGCAGCAGCGCATAGAGCTGAGATGAGACCGCCGCAAAGCGCTCCTCTGCAATACGCAGAGCATGATCCCGTCGGGTTCGCTCCACGCTCCACCGCGCGTTGTAGACCTTGCCGAAGATCATCAGGCGGGCAATGCGGCAACTCTGGGCAGGATCGTCTGCTGTGCGGTACTGCATTCGTCGAAGAAGGACATTTCCCTGAGCGGCACCGGATACACGCGCCAGAAACTTTCCGCGCGGGGAGCAGAATACAAGCCCAATCCCATGCTGTGCGCAAGCGCCCATGAGCGCGGGCGAAGCGCCAGAATAGGAAAAGGAGATGATACTTTGCAGCAGATGGAGCGGATACCGTGCCACCGCTTCCCCGTTTCGGTTCGCCACCACATTTTCGCCGTCCAGCGAGAGATAGATATCCTCGGATGTGACAAAAAGCGTATTGAGAAGCTGTTTCATGGCTCTGCCTCCATTCTGCTGCGCAGATACGCGGAGACGGATCGGTTCTTCATCAGTCTGGGCAGGCACAGCTCTTTCAGTGAGCAGGCGTTACAGCCTTTCGTCGGCTTTACTTTCGGCGTATGACCCCGCGCATACAGCGCGTGCATTTCGCGAAGAAGCGTCTGCACCTCCTGCCGCAGCTCCAATGTGAACACGACCTCCGTGCGCCGCCGTGTCTCGCCGTAGTACAGCGCTCCCTTTGGAATTTCGCAGCAAAGCATCTCCTCCAGACACATGGCCTGTCCGCAAAGCTGCAAGGCATCCGCGTCATGTTCCTTCGGACGCCCGCGTTTGTACTCCACGGGAAAGGGCTGCCACAGTCCCTGCTTGCCATTCAGCGGAATACCGGCGTCGCTCCGGTGGAATTCCAGCACATCGCAGGCACCGGAAACGCCCAGCGTGGGAGAGAAGATCCGCATGTCCCGCGTGATGAGAAGATCCCCTCTGCTTTCGGTCAGATCACCGTTATGGGCTCTTTCATGGAGGATCGCACCATCGGTGGTGCGATAATTCTCTGCCCACTGCTGCTCGATATGGATCAGCGCCCACTGTCTGCGGCAAAAGGTAAAGTGCTGAAGACCGGAGAGCTGGAGGAAGTCCTCCTCCGAGTAGATCACCCCTTTCGGATGCAGCTCACACCGGCGGGAAGATGCGCTTCATCCACGGTCACGGCATAATCCCCATAGCTTCTGGGCGCGGCAACGCCTTCCCTGCGCTCTGCTTTGACCAGCTCAAAGAGCCTGTGGGCAGGCGCGCAGCCAAACTCCGAGTCATGCTTGAAGATGATCAGCTCACGGACTGCCATCTTGCCGCGGGCGGCGGAATGGTCATGCTCGAACATATTGAGGATAGCCTCCCAGAGCAGCTCCAAGTCGCTTTCGGAGAAGCCGGTGGTCTTCCGGGCAAGATTGGCGGAAACGTAGCCTTCCGCACGATAGAGGCCATAGGGAATGATGTACTTCCGCCCCATCTCCGTGTCTTTCCGCTCTGCGTCCGCTTCGGTGGTGATGGCGACGCGGGTGATGGTGACCTCCTGCGGCAGCACAGGATCCACACTGCGGGCAAAGCTCAGCTGCACAGGACCGCGCACCTGACCGCAATTGAGATTGCCCTTGACAAAGGTGGTCATCACCGCGCCGAAAGTGCGGATATCATAGAAGTTCTGGCACATGAAGTCGCGCAGCACCTCGTCCAGATGCTCCTTGTCCTTCTTTGCTTCCTTCAGCTTTTCGGGATCCACGCCCGCATAGGCGCAGGCTTCCTTGTCGCTGGCATTCAGGGGCACACCGTCCTTGATGTAAATGCGGTAGCCGCTCTCCCCTTCCTTGACCATCTCCACATAGTTGCGGATCTTGCGCTTCAGGCAGACATCTGTCACGAGACCATAGCCAGTCTCAAGATCCACGCGGGGCATATTGCCCGCGTCAGGATCCCCGTTCGGGTTCCCGTTCTCCACGTCGAACAGAACGACAAATTCATAGCGGTTCTTGATCGGTTCAGCCATTTTCCTTTTCCTCCTTCTTCGTGTACCGTTTCTGTGTTTGATGATAATAGCCGAGATAAAAACATATCATTTCTTCTTGTGAAAAGCGCACTGGAATCGGTTCTTCAATTTGGGCAAGGATGCTATTTTTCAAGCGGCTGTAATAGACTCCGTTCTTTGGATCATCACGCATGAGTTTTTTCATATGATGTTCATTCAACTGAAGAAGCTTTGTAAATGTGTACATCGGAGCAGTCGTGGCGGCATTAAAATAGCCATCCTTGATGCTGCGGTTTAACTTGCCGCCCGCAGAGAGGATCTGTATCTGTTCCATAACAGAGAAAAGCCGTCCCAATGCATACGGCATATAGGCACAATTTTCATTCAATTTCACATCAGCTACCCCCTTTATTACGGTATCGTTTTCTCGCTGCCCAATGATATTTCGCATCAGATAAGCTTTCAAAATCGCTGCCCGCCCCCAAGTGATCTCCCGCTCCGCGCAAATGCGGAGCAGGACGGCATTCAACAGCGACACAGGGTATGGCTCGCCGGTAAACACGGCTCTGGTGGTAGCACCCACCATGACGGGACTGGGTCTTTTGTCATTCGATTTCAGATTGACGGTCTCCTGCAGCAGCTCCCACAGGGGCAGAACGCCTGATTTTGCAAAGGACGGGCGTACGATCTCCAGCCGCTCGTAATGACCGTTGACGTTCCGCATCAGGTTCCCAAAGGTATCCCGCAGGAAAAACCGGACAGAGAGCCGCGCCGCGTTGGGAGCCAGTCCCAAGACGTAAAACGGGCGATCGGGGTCGAGACCCAGCTCCGGACACGGTAAACCGTTTGCCAGTTGCTTGAGCGCACTGCGCAGATCGTTGTCAGACAGCCCTGGCGCTGCGCCGCCGAACAAAATTGCCGTAAAGTCCTGATAAGCCGGATCCGCACCCTCTGCCCAGCAGACCACGGTGGTGTCGCCGATGCGATGCACGTTATCCCGGTCAGCCAGCAGATGATTCAGCGCGGCGGTGTAGGCAAAGGCGGCATACTTCCCAACAGGGGCGTTGTAATTCTGCTCACGTCCATAGGAGCAGAACGCCGGTGCGTTGAAGGAGACCAGTGCCGCGCCGCTGGACTGCGCCCCCTGAACGCCCTTGATGGAGGGATGCACGGCGGCGATCTCATCCACCTGTCCCATAACAAGGCATAGCATCCGAACCGGGTCTTCCTCGCCGGCAGCATCATAATATCGCTGCCACGCGGCGCAGATAGCGTTGTCATCGTTCGGATAGCGCCCGTCGAACCAGAACACCAGATTTCTGCCCCCAGTGACATCGTCGAACCGATTTTTCAGCGCGGGATGGGATGCGGCACTTTCTGGCTGCCAGGTATCGAAAAAGGCGAGAATGGCACGCGCCATGGGAGAGTCCACGCCGTCCAGCACTGCGTGGTGCAGCGCTGTCGCCGCAGCAAAGCACTCCCGACTCCGCTCCGGCTTTCCCTTCTGATCCACGCCCAGCAGATAGGCGGAGTTGTCCCAGAGAAAGTTTGCCGCCACACCGGAGGAACGCTTCACCGCCGCAGGGAGCGGTTTGCTGATGGGAAGCCGAACAGTTTTGTTCCCCAGTTTTTTCTCCTCCGTGGTGGGGATTGCCTGCGTCAGCTCCCCGTCTGCGCTGAGGCACAGGGCAAAGCTGATCTTAGCCGGTGACCAGCCGGGGGCGGCAATGTCCCCGCGCTTCAAAAGGTCTTCATAGTGCCGTGTCAACGCTTGCAGGATCATCCCCTCACCTCCTCGCTGTCCATGGGCGGAACGGTGAGCACACCGTCCACCAGTTCGGCGCGGAAAAAGCGGGGCATGATGTTTTTCGGGTCGCTGTAGTCCATGTCCAGCAGCATCCAGCCGAGATCGTGCGCTCCCTTCAATTCCTCCGGGCAGGGCGGCAGCGCCGTGCAGCGCCGGAAATGCGCCGGGAACTCCCTCGTGCCGAAATAGGGCATGCTGTAGCATTGTCCGCGCTCCAGCCGCCGCTTGATGATATCCTGAAATTTACCGGCATTGTCGCCGGGGGCTATGTTGGCCGTCAGCTCGAATTGGGCGTAGATGACATAGCGCACATCCCGCAGCACCATGGCGGCGCGCTGCTGGATGCTTTTCGCGGTGACCAGAAACATTTCATCACATTGACCGATCCCCATGGCTTTCTCTGCCTTTCGCAGCGGAATGGTGTCCTTGACCTCGTTGCGACGGATATTGGTGAAGCGGATGGGCTCACACACATGGATGCGGTCGATCACCCACTTCATGCCCGGGTGCCAGTAGATGCTCTCCAGCAGCCCGCGGGCTGCTGAGGGCGTCATCGTGTCGTAGCTGACGCGCTCTACACTCATTTCAGGGCGAGAAAAACACGCATACTCGCCCCAGACTTCCACTTGGATCGCCATAGCATCACTCCTTTCATCAATCCTGGGATCCTGTGCCTGTATAATACACCATCTAAATACATACGTCAACAGAATTCTCTTCATAATATTGAGTGGTAAGATAGTATTGACATTTTTAACTTTTTTTGATATAGTTCCTGATGTCACCGAGTATGGTGTGGATTGAAATATAATATTGAGTGGTAAAGTCACGGAGGCAGAAGGGCGGTCGTCCGCCCTTCTGCCCGTTTTTCAGATAAACTCCGCCTTGCTGCTCTCCGGTTCCATCGAAAGCCCCATGGTCTCGCTGTAGAGCGCCAGGTCGGTCAGAATGGCGCTGTCGCCGTCCAGCGCAGGGATCTCCCGTGCTGTCAGCAGCGCACCGGCATCGTACAGTGTCTGAAAATGCTGCTGATAGACGGAGACTGCATAGCGTCCCAGCTTTCGGTACAGCTCTTTACTGCACATTCCCGCCCGAAGCCGATCGACCAGCTCCGCGCCCTCCTCCTGATAGGGGATGTAGATGGTATAAGTGTTCTCGTCGATAAGCCGGAACTTCTCTGCCACTGTGCGGAAGGGCAGCTCGCCGCCGGACTCCCCCTGCACAAAGGCACGTATGATATTCTCTTTATCCAGTGTTTCGCCAGAAAAGCTCCTCAGGTATTGGAAATACCGGCGTATCGCCTCCGGCGAATTGGGGTTATCCGCTTCGCTCAGTACCCTTTTGGATGTATCCACCGCTTTTTGGAACATCTTTGGCACCGGTTCCGTCCGTTCAAAAATGGTGACGACGCTCTCCTCCACCGGTCGCTTCCCCTCACGGTTGCAGCGCCCTGCGGCCTGCAAAACGGAGTCCAGTCCTGACAGCTCCCGATAGACCGCCGGAAAATCCACGTCCACGCCCGCTTCGATCAGCGAGGTAGACACCACCCGGCAGACTCTCCCCTGCTCCAGCCGGTCACGGATCTCCTGCAAAAGCGCCTGTCGCTGCGCAGGGATCATCAGGGTGGAGAGATGATAGCTGCCCTCCTTCGGCAGCAGCGCGAAGATCCGCTGCGCCGCCTTACGGCTGTTGACGATGCAGAGCGCCTGCTCCTGCTGCCACAGCTGCTCTGCCAGCGCCTCATCCGTCAGCACACCTGCCTGTTGAAAGGTCACGCGGCGGAATTTGTCATAGAGTGTCGCCGTCTGGGGGCAAAGCTCCCAAATTGGATAGTCCGGCGCATACTTTTGGAACAGATCATTCAGCGAGGGCTGTGTGGCGGTGCAAAGCACCACGGTGGACTGGAATTGCTGCACAAGGGACGCCATCGCCGCCACACAGGGGCGCAGCTGCGGCAGGGGCAGCATTTGTGCCTCGTCGAAAATGATGACGCTGTTGGCAAGGTTGTGGAGCTTACGGCACTTGGAGGACCGGTTGGCGTACATGGACTCAAACAGCTGCACCGCCGTGGTGACCACCAGCGGCATATCCCAGTTCTCTGCTGCCAGTGCCTTTCGCACCTGTTCCGGCGAGGCACCGTCCGAGAGATCGAACTGCACGCCGGAATGATGCTCCAATACATTGCCGCTCCCCAGAATGTCCCGAAACACTTTGGCGTTCTGGTCGATGATGGAGGTATAGGGGATCACATAGACGACCCGCTGCATTCGATGCGCCACGGCATGGCGCAGGGCAAAGGCAAGCGATGCCACCGTTTTCCCGCCGCCCGTCGGCACTGTCAGTGTGTAAAGTCCTTTTGCCTGACTCCCGGCGGCCAGACAGGTATTGAGGATCTCGCAGCGCAGGCGGTTCAGTTCTGTTTTCGGGTTTTGCCAGGGCGCGATATATGCCTCCAATCTGGCAAGCAGGGTATTCATATCCTCCGCACCGCTGCGTCCACGTCCCCCCTGCATGAACCGCTCGGTGTCCAGAAAATCCGCGTCCACCAGACAGGAATAGAGCATCCTCGTCCAGAAGGACGCTTGCAGATCATCCTTCAGATGCACAGCCGAGGGCTTCGGGACTGGCAGCTCGACGCCGCTTTCGCCGCAGTGTTCCAGATGCTGTTCCGCGATCCCCTTTTTCAGGCGGCCAAACAGTGTTGTGTCACCTGCCTGCGCAGTTTTCGGATTTCCAAGGTCAGGCAGGCCACCGTGGTGCCCCGCTACACAGGCAGAGGTAAACATATGCCCCTGTTTTGCGCAGAAAACTGCTCCCGCCGTCGCGTGGTCAACGATGGGTCCCTCCTGCAATAGGCGACGCTGAAATTCGGCGGTACACTTTCCCAGGTCATGGGTCAGTCCTGCCAGTTGGCCCTCCTCCTCAGCGCCAAATGCCGCTGCAAACTTTCTGGATAATGCAGCAGTCCCTGTCAGATGCTCTGCGACTGTCTGATAAACCATGTTTCCATCCGTTTCCGGACGAATATGCGCGTAATACAGCATCTATATCCCCTCCCTGAGCAACAGGCGCAAAGCAAAAAAGCCCCGCGGAATTTCCGCAGGGCCTTTCAGGATTCTGCAATGTGGACGCCAATGCCCTGCTTGCCAAATTCTGTTATCCCCATTATAATTGCTTGTGCAAAGGAAGTCAAACAAATAAACTTCGGCAGCTGTCCGGTATATGGGACAGCAAATGTGATATGCTTGCATCAAAAAACGGAGGTGACGATATGTATTATCACTGCGACAGGTACAACCATCTGCTGAAGAGAAAATGCAGCTGCGGCGGCGATGCCGAAATGATCATCGACTTTGTGACCGACTTTGAGGCGCGGTGCTCCCGATGCCATCTGTCTACCCACGCTTATATAAAACCGGAGGCGGCGGCCCAACACTGGAATGCTGGGGACGACATCATGGAAACGCCCCTGCACATCTTCTGGGATGATCCGGAAGGGTGGCTGCGTGGTGAGGTTACCGCCATCCACATTGCCGACGATGGATTTGAACCCATTACGCGGCAAAGTGTTCATTTCGAAACAGCAATCATCGAGTACACGGATAAGCTGCTCTGGGTCGAACATCTCAGCGATTGGGACGGGAACAGAGATAGCATTGATATCACCGAAGCAGTTTCTGGCAATGCGTATGCGGATCATCATAAGATCCGCCCCGCCCAGGGAGAAACGATCCGTTTTGACAGCTTCGTCATCCCGGAGGAGAACCGCCTCACAAGACTGGCGTACCGGTGGAACGACTCGTGGCTGCTCATCACCGCAGAGCAGGATCACCTTGTCCTGACGAGAGCCTCTGTTCCATGCGAGGAAGCATCCTCTTCCGATGAGGGCGCTCCCCCGCTGAACTGGACGTAACGCCTGGTTCGGGGTATTCCGCCGCAGCACGGATCATGCAGCGGCATGGGGAAACTGCAAACAGGATGCAAAAAGACCTGAAATCTTTCGATTTCAGGTCTTTTGGTGGAGATAAGCGGGATCGAACCGCTGACCTCTTGAATGCCATTCAAGCGCTCTCCCAGCTGAGCTATACCCCCATATTCTTTTCGTTCGCCGCTTGTTTGTCATGCCCAACGAACAAAATTGATTATAGCAGGGTGTCCTTCACTTGTCAACAGTTTTTTTCGTTTTTTTCATTTTTTCTGATTTTCTGAATTGGGGCACGGGGCCGCAGGGTGTGCTCCCCTGCGGCCCCGGCAATGGGCTCACAGTGCGTTGACCAGATCCACGAAGGCGTCCACCACGGACTGCGCCAGCTCCACCGTTTTGGCCTCGGCCATGACGCGGATCAGGGGCTCGGTGCCGGAGGCGCGGATCAGCAGGCGTCCCTCGCCCGCAAAGGCCTCCTCCTGCTTCTGCATGGCGGCGCGGAGCGTGGGATCAGCCATAATCTTTTCCTTCAGGCCGGGGACGTTGGCCAGCTTCACGTTTTTCAGCACCTGCGGATACTGGGGGCAGACCGCGCCCAGCTCGGAGGCCTTCCTGCCGCTGCGCTGCAGCACCTGCAGGAACTGCAGGGCCGTCAGCTCACCGTCACCGGTGGTGGCAAATTCGCGGAAAATGGTGTGGCCGGACTGCTCGCCGCCGATGGCATAGCCGCACTCCACCATCTTTTCCAGCACGTTGCGGTCGCCGACGCTGGTGCAGACCAGATCGATGCCGCGGGACTTGCAGAACTCGTGCAGGCCCAGATTGGACATGACGGTGGCGACGATGGTATTGCCGCTGAGACGGCCCTCCCGCTTCATGGCGAGGCTGCACACCGCTATGACCTGGTCACCGTTGATCTCGTGGCCGGTCTCGTCCACCAGCAGGCAGCGATCTGCGTCGCCGTCGAAGGCCACGCCGATATCGTAGCCCCCGGCCACCACCTTCTGCGCCAGCAGCTCCAGATGGGTGGAGCCGCAGTGGTCATTGATGTTGACGCCGTCCGGCTCGATGGCGATGAACTCCGTGTGGGCGTTCAGCAGGCCGAACAGCTCCGGCGCAGTGGCGCTGGCCGCGCCGCAGGCGCAGTCCACCAGAATGCGCAGGCCGGAGAGGTCGCTTTCGATGGTGGAGACCAGATGATGGATGTAATCCTTCTTCAGCTGCGTCATCCCGTGGATGCGGCGGCCGATGGCGCTGCCCTTCTTCTCGGTCAGCTTCCTGCCGGAGAGCAGGATCTCCTCGATCTTCAGCTCGGTGGCATCGGGCAGCTTGTAGCCGCTGCCGTTGAACACCTTGATGCCGTTATGCTCAAAGGGATTGTGGGAGGCGGAGATAACGATGCCGGCATCCGCCTGCTCCTGCACGGTGATGAAGGCCACTGCGGGGGTCGGGATCGTGCCGAGAGGCATAACGCTGCCGCCCACCGAGCAGATGCCCGCCATCAGAGCGGATTCCAGCATATCCGAGGAGATGCGGGTGTCCTTTCCGATGGTGATGACGGGCACGCGGCCCAGCTCATCCTCCAGCACGGCGGAGACCGCCTGCCCCACGCGATAGGCCAGATCCGCCGTCAGATTCTCACCCACGACGCCGCGGATGCCGTCCGTTCCAAACAGTTTTCCCATAGTGGTTCCTCCTTATATCGTCATTGCCGATTGATCATATGGTCAGCTGATCCAGTGCGCCCGCAGACAGCTCTCCGGGCACGGGAAGATGCAGATGCTCGCAGGCCTTTCTGGTGGCACAGCGGCCGCGGGGCGTGCGGCTGAGGAAGCCCAGCTGCATGAGATAGGGCTCGTATACGTCCTCCAGCGTCACCGCCTCCTCGCCGATGGTGGCGGCCAGCGTCTCCAGACCCACAGGGCCGCCGCCGTAATGCTCGACGATGGCGCGGAGCATCCGCCGGTCGATGGGGTCAAGCCCCAGATAGTCGATCTCCAGCGCGGAGAGCGCCTCGTCCGCCACGGGCTTGGTGATAACGCCATCTGCCCGCACCTGGGCAAAGTCGCGCACACGGCGCAGCATCCGATTGGCGATGCGGGGCGTGCCGCGGGAGCGGCGGGCGATCTCCATGGCGCCGTCCGCCTCGATGGGTACGCCGAGAATGTCGGCGCTGCGCATGACGATGCCGCAGAGCTCCTCGGGCGAATAC
>CAYPWQ010000022.1:0-11215 GCA_964414495.1 uncultured Oscillospiraceae bacterium | reverse complement strand
CGTATTTTTGAACTTTTTTAGAGTGTTAATCTCCGAGGGGTTTCATCGTGGGGAAGAGGATCACGTCGCGGACGGAATCGCTGCCGGTCAGCAGCATGACGCTGCGGTCGATGCCGATGCCGAGGCCGCCCGTGGGGGGCATACCGTATTCCAGCGCGTTGATGAAATCCTCGTCCATCATCTCGGTCTCGTCGTTGCCCTTGGCGCGCAGCTCCACCTGCTTCTGGAAGCGCTGCTTCTGGTCGATGGGGTCGTTCAGCTCGCTGAAGGCGTTGCCCATCTCGCAGCGGCAGATGAAGAGCTCGAAGCGCTCGGTCAGGCGGGGATCCTTGGGAGAGCGCTTGGCCAGGGGGGACACATCCACGGGATGCATGGTGATGAAGGTGGGCTGCACCATGAACTGCTCCACCTTCTGGTCGTAGCATTCGTACAGCGCGTGGCCCCAGGTGGGCTCCACGCCGTCCATGTCGACGCCAACGCTCTTGGCGGCGGCCACGGCCTCGGCGTCATCGTCGATGGCCATAAAGTCCACGCCCAGGTGCTCCTTCACGGCCTCGGCCATGGTCATGCGGCGGAAGCCGGGAGCAAGGGAGATCTTCTCGCCCAGCCACTCGACCTCATAGGTGCCAAGGATCTCCTTGGCGGCGCCGCTGAGCAGATCCTCGAACAGATCCATCATGTCGTTGAAGTCGGCGTAGGCCTGATAGAGCTCCACGGTGGTGAACTCGGGGTTGTGCTTGGTGTCCATGCCCTCGTTGCGGAAGATGCGGCCCACCTCGTACACCCGCTCGAAGCCGCCCACGATCAGGCGCTTCAGATGGAGCTCGGTGGCGATGCGCATATACATGTCGATGTCGAGGGTATTGTGATGGGTCACGAAGGGACGGGCCGCCGCGCCGCCCGCCAGGGTGTTCAGCACGGGGGTCTCCACCTCCATGTAGCCGCGGCTGTCCAGGAAGTTCCGGAGATACTTCACGAACTTGCTGCGGATCTCGAAGTTGCGGCGGGACTCGGGATTCATAATGAGATCCACATAGCGCTGACGATAGCGGAGCTCCTTGTCCGTCAGGCCGTGGAACTTCTCGGGCAGGGGCTGGAGAGACTTGCTCAGCAGCTTCACATCCTTGCAGCGGACGCTCATCTCGCCGCGCTGGGTGCGGAACACCTCGCCGGTGACGCCCACGATGTCGCCGATATCGTACTTCTTGAAGCGGTTATAGACCTCTTCATCCATCTCGTCCTTGCGGGCGTAGAGCTGGATGCGGCCGGTCTTGTCCTGCATGTCGCAGAAGGAGACCTTGCCCATGCCGCGCTTGCTCATGAGACGGCCCGCCACGGTGACGGCGCTGCCCTCCAGCGCGTCGAACTGATCCTTGATCTCCTGGGTGTGGTGGGAGACGACGAACTTCGTCTCCACGAAGGGGTCTCTCCCCTCCTGCTGCAGCGCCGCCAGCTTCTCGCGGCGCACCTTCAGGATCTGGCTGAGATCCTGCTGCACTTCCTGATTCGGGTTTTCCATCTGTTCAGACATATCGTTTCTCCCTTTCGATGTTCTCTTTCGTTGTTCAGCGGTCGATCTTCTCGATGCGGTAGGGGATGACGCCGCTGGGCGCGTCCACGCGGACCTCCTCACCCACACGGCGGCCCATCACGGCCTTGCCGAAGGGGGAATCCTCGCTCATGGCGCCGCGCATGGCGTCCGCCTCCTGCGAGCCCACGATCTTCATGGTGGGCATGGTGCGGCCGTTGTTCAGATTCGTCACGGTGACAAGGCAGCCGATGGACACGCGGTCGCTGTCCTGGCTCTCCTCCACGATGACAGCGTGCTCCAAAATCTCCTCCAGCTCGGCGATGCGGGAATAGAGCTTGCCCTGCTCGTTCTTGGCCTCGTCATACTCGCTGTTTTCGCTCAGGTCGCCGAAACCGCGGGCGATCTTGATCTGCTCGGAGACCTCGTCGGCGCGGGTGGTCTTGTTGTATTCCAGCTCTGCCTTCAGCTCGTCGAAGCGCTCCTGGCTCATCTTGAATTCTTTTTTCATGTTGCAGTCCTTTCTATTGCTTGAACCGTGCCGCGTCCGGCAGGAGGTGATAAACGGCACGAATTCTATTTTATAATGTATCAAATCGCATTATAGTGAGGATTTCCCGCTCTGTCAAGTCAAGTTTTTATGAACGAAAGAAGAAAAAAGGGCGGAAAACGGTCAAAAAAGCTCAGTTTCCGATTTTCAGGCCGATCTCCTCCGCCCGCAGCAGCCCGCCGCGCCAGAGAAGAGGCGCAAGGTGCCCGCCGTCCACGCCGCAGGGCAGCTGCGCCGCAAGGCGCGGCGGCAGCGTAAAGCGCGGCGGCTCCTCCGGCTGCGTGAGCGACAGCGTCAGTCGCCGTCCCCGTGCAGAGGACGAGCCGAAATGCAGCAGCGTCTCCGCCTGCAGCAGCTGCGCCTCCGTCAGCAGGCGCAGCGACGCGCCCGTTTCCCTTCGCAGCTGCCATTGCAGCTCCTCCGCCCCCGGCACAGCCAGCAGCGCCAGCTGATCCGTCCGCTTCAGCAGGTGCCGGAGCGTCTGCGTCACCTCCGCCGTCACCCGCGGTGCCGTCAGGGCGATGCTGCCGGTAAGCCCCTTGGCCTGCCGCCGCAGCAGCGTCCACTGCGCCGCCTTCTGCGCCAGCAGCGGCCGGTGATCCACCGGGCAGAGTCCCCGGCGTCTCCAGTCCGCCGGAAATACAAAGCCCTCCGGACAGGCACACTCCCTGACGCCGCGGCGCAGCAGCTGCCGCGCCGCCCGTCTCTCGCCCATCCGCCGCCGAAGGCCCGCCTCCGGCGGCAGGCCGATCACCAGCAGGGAAAGGCCCTCCACGCGCGCTTCCTCCGTGGAAAATCGCGGGGCATACCGGATACAGCCAAACAAAAAGCATCGCCTCCCGCGCCATAGTATGGCGCGGGAGGCGGTCGTATACGCGGAAGTTACCAGGCCTTCACATAATCCTTGAGATAGGTCAGCGGGTCGATGCGCTTGCCGTTCTCCGTGATCTCGAAATGCAGATGCGGGCCGGTGGAGTTGCCGGTGGAGCCGGTGATGCCCAGCACATCGCCCTGGGCCACCACGTCGCCCACGCTCACCGAGCGGGAGCTCAGATGGGCATAGAGTGTGGTGTTGCCGGTGCCGTGGCTCACCACCACATAGTTGCCATAGGAGCTGCCCTTCTGGGAGACGATAACGGTGCCCGCCTTGGCAGCAAGAACCTGCGTCGTGTAATACACGCCGCCGATGTCGATGCCGTTATGGTTCTGATAGCGGCCGGTAACGGGATTGTTGCGGGGGCCGAAGGGAGAGGTGATGCGCTTGCTGCCGTTGCTGACGGGCCAGATATAGCCGCCGTAGGTAGCGGCGGGCAGCTTGCCCTGACTGGCCAGCTCCCGCTCGATGCGCTTGATCTCGGAGGAGATGCTGCTGGCCTCCGCCTCCTCTGCCGGCAGCAGAGCCAGATAGTCGTCCTTATCCTTGGAGATCTCGGCGATCATGGCGGCGGCCTCGTCGATCTCGCTTTGCAGCTCCTTGCGCCGCTCCTCCAGCAGCGCCTTCTGCGCCTCGGCCTCCTTCAGGCATTCCTCCAGCGTTGCCTGCTTCTCTTCGATGGCCTGACGCAGACGGCGCATCTCGTCAAAGATGCGCTGGTCGGCCTCCATGACCTCACCCACGTCGTCCAGCGTGGAGAGCAGGTCGGAGAAGCTGGCGGCGTTGAACAGCACCTCCAGATACGAAATGGTGCCGTTCTCCTCCATGGCGCGGACGCGGCTGTTGAACAGCACGCGCTGCTCCTCTTCCTCGCGCTTCGCCTGCTCCAGCTCGGCTCTGGTCTGAGTAATGAGCTCGTCGTATTTCCTGATCTGGGCCTCGGCGTTTTCCAGCTCGGCGCGGATGGCATCGTTGCGCTTATCCAGCGCCGCCTTTTCCGCCGTGGCGTCCTTGGCCTCCTTCTTCAGGCGGTCGATCTCCTTTTGCAGCTCCTTCTTGTTGGCGGCGATCTCCGCCGCCTGCTCCTTCAGCTTGTCGATGTCCGCCTGCGAAGCGGCGCGGGCGGGCATAGCCTGCTCCGCAAAGAGCGCCGCGGCCATCAGGAGGGCCAGGAGCAGTGCGGTGATGCGTTTCGTGCGTTTCATAGTCCCTCCTTTATACCTGCAGGAATTTGCGGATGGCGGTCAGACTGCCGCAGACGCCGATGAACACGCCGCAGGCACCGAACACGGCGGCCACGGGCTTCCAGATGTCGCGGAATTCGATCAGGCGCAGCAGCTGGATGGTGTCGCTGTCGGCGATGCCGCTGGCAACAGCGGAATACAGCAGCCATTGCAGTCCGAAGGCGAGACCCGCGCTGAGCAGGCCGATCATCAGGCCCTCGTAGACGAAGGGCCAGCGGATGAATCCGTCCGCCGCGCCCACCATCTTCATGATGGCGATCTCGTCCCGGCGGTCGAAGGTGGTGAGCTTGATGGTGTTGGAAATGATGAACATGGAGACGATAAAGAGGATGGCGATGAGCGCGATGCACACCACGCCCGCGATGTTCCGCACGGCGATGAAGCCCTCGGCCACGGTCTCGTTGGCGCGCACCTTGGCGATGCCCGCCACGCCCTCCACCGCCGTCTTCGTCTCGGCGGTCTTTTCAATGTCCAGAATGCGGATGGCATAGCGATGGCGCAGCACGTCGCTGTCCAGATCCTCAAACAGGGGATCGTCGTTGTACTTCTCCTGGAAATTCTCCGTGGCGGTCTCGCGGGAGATGAACTCCACCCCCGCCACATTGTCCAGCTTTTCCAGCTTCGACTGCAGCGCCCGGGCCTCGGCGTCGCTCAGCTCCTCGTCCACATAGGCCAGCACCTCGTTCTCGCTCTCCAGCTCGTCCAGCAGGTTCTGCGCGTTCAGCGCCACCAGTGAAAAGGTGCCCATGATGAGCAGGCAGGCCACCGTGATACCCACCGCCGCAAAGGACATGAATCCATGGGTGAACATGTTGGAAAGGCCCTCGCGGACAAAATAAGTAAAGTTATACTTCATGCCTGCACCTCCCCTTCGGCGTCGTCTTCGACTTTGGGCAGGCTCCCGGTCAGGAAATCGATCCGGGGCAGGATGTCCGTTTCAAAATCCAGCTCCGGCTGGGGCTCTGCGGCCTCCTCCGTTGCGGGCGCGGGCTCTGCCTTCGGCAGCGTCCCCGTGATGTCGTCCAGCTTCGGCAGCTTCCCCGTGGTCTTTTCCACCCGGGGCAGCGCGCCGGTCTCGCCCGTGACCTTCGGCAGCACGCCGGTGGCCCCGTCCACCTTCGGGATGGCCCCCGTGGCAGCCGTCGGGCGCTTGCCGTTATACTGCCCGTACCGGTCGCTGACGATCCGGCCCTGATCCAGCTTGATGACGCGCTTGTTGAAGCGATCCACCAGCGTCCGCTCGTGGGTCACCACCACCATGGTGGTGCCAAGGGTGTTGATACGCTCCAGCAGGGACATGATCTCGAAGCTGCGGGCGGGATCCAGATTGCCCGTGGGCTCGTCCGCGATGATCATGACCGGGTTGTTGATGAGGGCGCGGGCAATGGCCACGCGCTGCTGCTCGCCGCCGGAGAGCTCGTCGGGATAGCGATCCTCCTTGCCGCTGAGGGCCACCAGATCCAGCACATAGGGGATGCGCTTGCGGATCTCACGGGGGGACGCGCCCACGGCGCGCATGACGAATTCCAGATTTTCATACACCGTCTTTTTCTCGATCAGGCGGAAATCCTGAAAGATGACGCCGATGGTGCGGCGCAGCAGGGGCACCTGCTTATGGCTGAGACGGTTGGTGTTGAAGCCATTGATCTGCACGCGGCCGGCAGTGGGGCGCACCTCCGCCGTGAGCATCTTGGTGATGGTGGACTTACCGCTGCCGGAGGGGCCCACGAGAAAGACAAACTCGCCGTCGTCGATCTGCATGGAGATGCCGCGCACCGCCTCGGTCCCGTTTTCATAAGTTTTCTCTACATTGGTCAGTCGGATCATCCGTGGGTTCCTTTCTTCCCCCGCCGGGGCGGAGGTCTATCGCACCTGCGGCTGCCGGAGCAGTCGACATAAAATCATACCAAGTTTATTATATAGAACCCGCCGCCGCCGCGCAAGTGCTTTTCTCTGGAAATCCGGCAAAAAACTCCCCTCTGCAAAGCGGAGCGGACGCCGGATCTCCCCGTGCAGCTCTGCCATACTTTCCATGGCAAGAAACGCGGACGCGTCCTCCGCACCGGCAGCTTCCGGACACCGGAGAGCGGCTGCGCCGCTCACGGGGCGCTCTGCGAAGCCGTGCTCCCCATATGTGCGCCGTCCTGCGCGGCGCCGCAGGATGCGGCCGATGAAAAAGCTCCGCATGGCCATGCCATACGGAGCTTTTGTGTTTGGTTGGATAGCTCTCTTACGCCTCGATGCCGCGGGAGGTCAGATACTTCTTGACCATGAGCGCCACCTTAAAGGTGATGGCATCGTCGAATTCCCGCAGATCCAGACCCGTCAGCTTCTTGATCTTTTCCAGGCGGTACACCAGCGTATTGCGGTGGACAAAGAGCTTGCGCGCGGTCTCGGACACGTTCAGGTTGTTCTCGAAGAACTTGTGGATGGTGAACAGCGTCTCCTGATCCAGCGCGTCGATGGGGTTCTTCTTGAACACTTCCTGCAGGAACATCTCGCAGAGGGTGGTGGGCAGCTGATAGATCAGGCGGCCGATGCCCAGATTCTCGTAATTGATGACGGCCTTCTCCGTGTCAAAGACCTTGCCCACCTCGATGGCGATCTGCGCCTCCTTATAGGACTTGGCCAGCTCCCGCAGGTGCTCGGCCACGGTGCCCACGCCGATGACCACGCGGTGCTCCTCGCCCCCGGCGAGAGCCGCCTCCAGCTGGGCCGCCACGCGGCTGAGCTCCTTCATGCCGGCGTTGTCGGGCATCTGGTGGATCAGCACCACGTCCCCCTCGCCGATGCTCAGCACGAAATCGCACTGCCGGTCGGGGAACAGCGCCTGCACGGTCTCGAGATAGGCGTCGTCCGTCTTTTTCACCGGGCGGATCACGAACACGCCGCGCATCACCTCGGCTGCCACGCCCAGCTCCTTGGCCCGGGTGTAAATGTCGCCCAGCATGATGTTGTCGGTGACGATATTCTTGATAAAGGTGCCGCGGTCATGCTTTTCCTCGTAATAGACCTTGGCCACGTTGAGAGAGGCCGTGGACATGGCGCAGACCGTGCGGCTGATCTCGTCGTCGCCCATGGCAAAGGCCACATAGTCATACTGGCTGCCCCAGCTGCCGAGGGTCTTGAAGCAGCGGCCCTCACAGGTCACCACACCGCCCTCGCTGAGATTGACGGCATGGAGCTGGCGCTCCCAGCGCTGGCCGATCAGCGTCAGGTCGCTGCAGGCGACCACCGTTCCCTCGCTGTCCACCACGCCGATGACGCGATCCGTATTTTCCTTCAGCTGCAATACGACATTCTGAAAAATCCTGCCCGACATCGCTGCTTTCCTCCCTGTTTCTTCCCGTATTCATCTTTTTTTCTTTGTGCATTTTTTCAATTCACAGTATAACGGGTTTTATCGAAAAAATCAAGGAATTTTTTATCTTTCCCACAAAAATAGCAGCGTTTTTTTGTGGACATTTTTTTGTCAAACCAGTTATTTCTATTTTTTGCACAAATTACTGACTTCTTTTTCTGTCAAAAGCCGATAGGCTCCCTTTGCAAGATCCTCGTCCAATGGCAAATTGCCCATACGGATGCGCTTGAGATAGAGCACAGGCTTGCCGCAGCAGGCCAGCATCCGCTTCACCTGATGGAATTTCCCCTCCCGCAGGGTCACGCGGGCCTCGCTCTCCTCGCCGGCCCGCAGGATCTCCAGCTCCGCCGGCAGGCATTTGAGACCGTCGTCCAGCCGGATGCCCTCGCGGAAGCGGCGGCAGTCCTCCTCCGTCAGCCGCCCCGCCGTGCGGACATAGTAGACCTTGTCCACATGCTTTTTCGGTGAAAGCAGCTCGTGGGCCGCCGCGCCGTCGTTGGTCAGCAGCAGCAGGCCCTCCGTGTCCCGATCCAGCCGCCCCACGGGAAAGAGCTCCTGACGGCGCAGCTCCTGGGACAGCAGATCCAGCACCGTCTTCTGCCGCCGGTCCTCCGTGGCGGAGAGCAGGCCCGCGGGCTTGTTCATCATGACCCAGGTGAAGCGGCGCAGGGTCAGCGCGCGGCCCTCCGCCGTGAGCGTCACGGCGTCCGGATCCACCTTTTCCTCGCCGCTGCGGACAACGGCGCCGTCCGCCGTCACCAGACCCGCCCGGATGAGTTTTTTCACCTCGCTGCGGGTATAAAGGCCGGTGGATGCCACCAGCTTGTCGATGCGCTGCTTTTCCGCCATGATCGTTCCTCCTGCGGCTCGTGATCTTTTCTGATTGTATCATAAACGGCGCGCCGGGGGAATAGAAAATAGCACAAACTGAGGCCCATGGGCCGGAGGAGGCGCTTATGTTCATCATCACCAGACGACTGACGCGGGCAAAGGCGGTGGGCGGCGTATTGCTGCTGGGGGTCTTTCTGGCGGGACTGATCCTGCTGGCCGGGGCCTGCCGCCGGGAGGAGCCGGGGCCGCCCGCCGCCGCGGACGCCGCCGAACGCCTTGCCTATCTTGCCGGTCTCGGCTGGGAAACTGGCGAGGAGCCGTTGGAGACCCTCCGCCTCCGTCTGCCGGAGGACTTTTCCGGCACAGAGTACGAGAGCTATCAGGGGCTCCAGCTCACGCAGGGCTTTGATCTGCGGCCCTGGGCGGGGCAGGCGGTGGAGCGCTATACCTATGCGGTGCAGAACTATCCGGGCCGCAGCGAGGGGGTGCAGCTGAATCTCTACTGCTGCGAGGGCGTGGTCATCGCAGGGGACGTGATGGCGCTGGGCGAGGACGGCTTTCAGACCGTGCTGGCCTTCCCGTCGGAGGGCGCATGAAAAGGCCCGCGCCATGCAAAAGGGCTTTTTCATGCGCCTAAGAAAAAGGAGTGCTGCAAAATGTCCTTTTGCAGCACTCCCGTTTGCGCTTTCTGTTTTCCTATTTTGTGAAAGATACTTTTTGAGATCAGTACTTGGATGAGCAAATGATTTTGTATTCCCTGTCGCGGGCCGCTTTCAGTTCTTCGCGGAGCGCGGACAACCTTCTCTTGTCTTCTATAGAAATTTCCAGAGTATCTTCTTTTTCACCGGTAGAGTATAAAAAAGAAGTTTTGGCTTTTGCAGTATTTTGCTCTGTTCCATACCCATCGAAATAGAACATTGTCAAGAAATATCTTGCAATCCAAAGCCATCTGTTTACCGGAATCGGTGATAAACGAGTGCGCTCCGGCCAATCACGTTGCACGACTGCTTCAACGAGTGCAAAAGCCTTTTTCTGATCGATGCAGTTTTCTCTGCTGATGTAAGCGGGCTCTTTGTCAAAGTTTCCGCCAATCCAAATTTTTCCTGTGGCGTAATATTCTGCCAGCAGCACCTGAACACCCGGATTGGTGCACCCCTGGTCAAAAGCCTTCTTTAACCAGTAAAACATTTTTTCCGGAGAAGGATCCAATGGACTTGTCATATAGCCATAATTACTGGTACCTGCAACCTCTTGAACCCACTCTTCTGTATAACTCAAGGATAATGCGAACATACAATCTGCATTTCCTGATTCAGCTCCCTTGCGCAACCCCTCACAGATGGTCTTCATATTGTAGTTGCTCGGAATAGGGCTGTCAAAAAACATACCAAGAAATCTCCAGTACGCATAAACCGCACCCTGATATTCTCCCGCATCAGAGGCCATCATGTAATACATGTATGAAATATACCCGGCCTCATGTGCGCCCAGCAGCATCATCGCCGGAACATGCCCTAACCGTGCCAATTCCTCCAAACAGTCCAATTCTTCTCTGGAGCAGGCGAGGTATGTTTTAGACTTTGCCCGGGATTCCAGTTCATAAAACCGTCCCATGAGCGCTTCTTTTCTGGCAAGTTCCCGCTCTCTTTTTTCTTCTTCGCTTTCGACATAGACCTTCTTTGGAAATAATGCATTCCTGATTTTGAACAGGACATATATCACCACAACCGCGGCCAATGTATAATACCAATGCTCCAACATGAGTATAAGGCAGCCCAAAATGAAACTGCCAAGCAGGGCGATCCCCAGGATTTTAAGCATACTGATTTCTTCTCCGATCTCTTCTCATTTTTCTGTGCGTCAATAGTCGTAGGCCTCCTGCCGGGTCATCCAGAAGTGGATGCCCGGGGCAGACTCCAGCCAGCGGTTGGGGTTGAAGCGGGGCTCCGTCACCCACTGGCCCACGGTGTAGACGAAATCGTCCGTCTGCAGACTGGTGGCCTCGGTGAAGCGCTCCTTGCCATCGAAGCTCCAGACGCTCAGGACCTTGGCCTTGTCGCAGCGGCCCCAGGGGGAGGTGGGGCTGACGCGGCGGGCATCCGCCGGGACCAGCAGCTGCACCAGACGCATGTTGAAGCACTTTTTGTAGGCCACGAATGCCCCCGTCTCCGGGCAGTGCATCCGGTACCACTTCGTCTCGTCGTCGATGACGATGCCGTCGTTGATGGTATACTCCATAACGGCGGTGTAGAAATTGGCGCCCTCGGCGTGGGCATTGGTGAAATCCACCCAACGGAGGTTCGCCCCCTCCAGATCCACGCGGCGGAGAGAGGCACCGTGGAAGCTGGCCCGGGACATGAGCGAGTGCGTCAGGGAGCAGCCGTCCAGGATCGCGCCGTCGAAACGGCAGCCCTCGAAATCCGCCCAGGAAAAATCGCAGTTATGCAGGTCGCAGTCGGAAAAATCCGTGTGCTTCATGGCAATGTCAGTAAAGTCCAGCCGCTCGCCATCCTTCCGTGCGGCCACCCGCTCCAGCAGCTCTTCCCTCGTCATACCGACCCCTCCTTGCTCTTTTTTCTTTACGATACCGCTGATCTCCACCGCTGTCAAGCGCCGGGAACGCAGAAAAAACAGCGGGAAAAGCATTTCTGCTTTTCCCGCTGTCTCATTGTGCTTCAGTCAGAGAACTGATCCGATCAGCAATCGATGACGGCGCCGGAGCCGACGGTACGGCCGCCCTCGCGGATAGCGAAGCGGAGGCCCTTCTCGATAGCGATGGGGGTGATCAGCTCAACGCTCATCTCGACGTTATCGCCGGGCATGCACA
>CAYPWQ010000021.1:0-11600 GCA_964414495.1 uncultured Oscillospiraceae bacterium | reverse complement strand
CATGTGGGAGCCGGCCCTGTTTCTTTCGTTCATTTGCCGGTGTACAGCCCGTCGATCCGGGCCGCGCCGTACCAGAGGGCACTCTCGCCGTCCAGCAGATAGCGCACGGCCGAGACCTGCGGCAGCGAGCAGAGGGAGCGGGCCGCCGCCGTGAGCAAAAGCGCCTCGCTGCCCTCCAGTGCCGCCAGTCCCGCAGACGGGAGGTTGACATAACACACATCCTCCTCCAGCCGGACAGAGAGGAAGACAAAATCCTCCGGCAGCGGAGAGACGCAGCCCTCCGGCGGCTCGCGCAGGGCATCCAGCACGCTCTCTGCACGGGTCTTGCCCTCGTAGACCGGAATGGTCATGGCCGCGTCGCGCAGGGTGCCGGTGTTTTCGTCCGCAAACCAGAGCGTGGCCTGCACCGAGCCCACCAGATCCTCCGTGGTGCTGAGCAGCACGTCCCGCCGCCGCAGCACCTGCTCGGCGCGGTATTCCAGCGCGCGGCCCCGCACCAGGATCGTCACGGAGTAGATGCCGCTGAGCTGGGTCAGCGTCAGGGTCAGGCAGCTGTCGGCCAGCGTCAGCTCCACGCCGCTGAGCGTTCCGTACTGGCCGGATACGTCCACCGTGACCCGGCCGCTCTGCACCGTCACGCTCAGCAGCTGCAGTCCCGTGGGCAGAGGACTCGTGAGCGACTCGCTCTTCGGCCCCTGCCAGTACCGCGCCAGCAGCTGCTCCGCCGCCCGCTGGGGATCCTCCGGCAGCTCCAGGGCGCAGTATTCCGCCTCGATAGCGTCGCCGCCCTGACTCTGCTCCGTATCCGTGAGATAGTACAGCGCCCAGCCCTCCGGCGTCTGCGCCTCCTGCGCGCCGCAGGAGACCGCCGTGCCCAGCAGCAGCGCCGCCAGCAGCAGGGAAAACAGCCGTTTCATGCGCTCTCCCCTCCCTTCGCCAGAGGCAGTCGGACGGTGAACACACTGCCGCCGCCCTCGCGTCCGGATGCCTGCACCGTGCCGCCGCGCTTGCAGACCAGATCCTTCACAATGGAAAGGCCCAGACCCGTGCCGCCCGCGCTGCGGCTGCGCGCCTTGTCCACCCGGTAAAAGCGCTCGAAGATCTGCTCCCGCTCCTCCTCCGGGATGCCGATGCCGTTGTCCGTCACGGTGAGCACTGCATCGCCTTCCTCCCGCGTGAGCTCCACCTGCACAAAGCCGCCGGGACGACTGTACTTGATGGCATTGTCCACCAGATTGGAGATGATCTGCTGCAGCTCGTCGGCCGTGGCCGACACAGCGCAGCCCTCCTCCGCCTGATAGCTGAGCTCCAGCCCCTTTTCCTCCGCCAGCAGCTCCATGGTGCGCACCACGCGCCGGATGATGGGCTCCAGCTCCACCTCCGCCGCCGGTGGCAGCACGTCGCTGTCCAGCCGCGTCAGGCGCAGCAGATCCTCGGTGATGCGGCTGAGGCGCTCGGCCTCCGTGCCGATGTCGGAGATGAACTCCCGGGCCGTCGCCTGATCCATCTGCTCGGTCTGCAGGATGGAATCCGTCAGCAGGCGGATGGCGGCCAGCGGGGTCTTCAATTCATGGGACGCGTCGGAAACGAAGCGCTTGCGCGCCGCCTCCGTCTGCTGCAGGCGGTCGGTCATGCTGTTGAACTCCGCCGCGATCTGGGCGATCTCGTCGCCGCCGGAGACCTCCGCCCGGTCATATCCGCCCTCGCGCACGCTGCGGATGGCGGCCAGCAGGTCGCTGATACGGCCGGTGAGCACCTTGGACAGCAGCAGGCTCAGCGCGATGACCAGCACCGCGATGGCAAGGGACATGCGCCAGAGATTGGACTGAAAGCCCGTGAGCAGCGCCGCCTGCTCAGCGTCGTATTCATAGACAAAGACCGCCCCTGCGATCTGGTTCTGGTGGAGCACGGGCGAGGCCGCCCGGGTGCGGATGGCTCCCTCCTCAAAGGCACAGTGGGCCGCATCGTAGCCCCGCAGGGCCTGCACCACCTCGGTCATGAGGGCATAGCTGCCCACGGCGCTGCCGATCTCCCGCGTGTCATACAGCACATAGCCGTCCGCGTCCGTCACCAGCACCCGGGTCAGGCCCGCCTGCTCCGCCGCAGAGAGGGCCTTTTCCACGTTCTCCTCCGTGAGCCGTCCCAGCTCGGACAGGGTCGAGGTCATGACGGAGGCGCTGCTCTGCAGCGTTTCCACCTTGGACTGGAACACCAGATCCTCGCTCACCATGACGGGATAGGTGTTCAGCAGCACCAGCACCGCCACAATGACCAGAATGTAGCTGAGACCGGTCTTGAATTGCAGGCTGCTCTTAACCCTTGAAATAATAGCCAACACCCCACTTGGTCATGATGTACGCCGGCTCTGCGGGATTGCTCTCCAGCTTTTCCCGGAGACGGCGGATGTGTACGTCCACCGTGCGGTAATCCCCCGCGTAGGTATAGCCCCAGACCATGTCCATCAGATTTTCCCGGCTGTATACCCGGCGGGGATTCTTCATAAACAGCTCCATCAGGTCATATTCCTTGGCCGTGAGCTCCACGGGCTGACCGTCCTTCAGGGCCAGACGCTGCTCGGTGTCAAGAGACAGGCCGCCGCAGGTGATGAGTCCGCTGCGCCGCTTTTCCGCAGAGCCGCTGCGGCGCAGCAGCGCCCGCACGCGGGCCTTCAGCTCCAGAATGTTGAAGGGCTTGGTCACATAGTCATCCGCCCCGTATTCAAAGCCCAGCAGCTTGTCCGTATCCTCGCTGCGGGCCGTGAGCATGATGACCGGCACGTCGGAAAAGCCCCGGATGTGCATGCAGGTCTCAAGCCCGTCCATCTCCGGCATCATCACGTCCAGAATGATGAGATCGTAATCCCCGGTCTTTGCCATCTCCACGGCGGTGCGGCCGTCGTAGGCCGTCTCCACCTCATAGCCCTCGTTCTCCAGATTGAAGCGCATGCCCTTTACCAGCAGCTTTTCATCGTCCACCACCAGGATCTTCATTCCGCCACCTCCCCGAATTGCAGCAGCTCCCGCATCCCTTCCAGCTTGCTCTCGCCGATGCCCTCCACGTTCAGCAGCTCCTCTGCCGTGGTGAAGGGGCCGTGGGCCTCGCGATAGGCCACGATGCGGCCCGCCAGCACCTCGCCCACGCCCGGCAGCTGCTGCAGCTCGGCGGCGGAGGCATGGTTCACGTCCACGCGCCATTCCAGCGGCGTCTCCGGCGTTGCCTCGGAGAGAAGAAAGTCCCCTGCACGGACGGTATAGTCCCCCTCTCCCTGCAGGAGCAGGGCTGACCGGGCATAGAGCCCCACCATCAGCAGCGCAAAGGCCAGCGTCAGGCCCACGATCCACTTTTCCAGTCTGCTCAGCGGCTGCCGCTGCGTCATAAAGTTCCCCTTTCCGGCAAAAACCGTCGCTTTCCGCTTGCAGCGGGCGGCAGGCTTTGCTATACTGTAAGTTAAGCCATCCCTTTCCCGTGGAGAGGGGCCGGGTCTGCTGCTTCTCAGGGCTGCCCATGGCCGCCCTGTTTCCGTTCTGCTTTGATTATAGCACATGATGCGAGGTTTGCCTATGAAAAAAGTCCGCTCCGTCGCCCTTTTTCTGATCTGTATCCTGCTGATGAGCGAGTGTACCACACCCGCTCTGGCCGCCGCTGCGCCGCCGGAGATCGATGCCAAGGCCGCGCTGCTGCTGGATCCCGACAGCGGCGAGATCCTGTACGAGAAAAAGGCGGACGACATGCTCTATCCCGCCTCTCTCACCAAGATCATGACGGCGCTGCTGGTGTTCGAGGCCATCGACGCCGGCGCACTCACGCTGGATCAGGAGATCACGGCCACCGCCTCCGCCTTTGTGGGGCTCTCCAGCTCCGGCAGCAGCGCCAATATCCAGACGGGCGAGATCCTGACGGTGGAGCAGCTGCTGGCCTGCATGCTCATCAACTCCGCCAACGAGGCGGCCACCATTCTGGCCTGCGCCGTCAGCGGCACGCAGGCGGACTTCGTCTCGCGGATGAACAGCCGTGCAACGGAGCTGGGCTGCGACAATACCCATTTCATGAACCCCTCCGGCCTTCACGACACGGAGCATTACACCACAGCCCGCGATCTTTACCGCATCACCATGGCGGCCATGGAGCACGAGGACTTCATGACCTTCTGCAACTCCAAGTCCTGGGAGATCCCCGCCACCAATCTCCATGATGCGCGGACGCTCCACAGCACCAACTACCTCATTTCCAACTGGCGTGCGCTGGGCTATCTCTACAGCGGCGCCCAGGGCGTCAAGACCGGCCACACCTCCGAGGCAGGGTACTGTCTCGTCTCCACCGCCCGCCGGGGCGACCGCCGTCTGCTGGGCATCGTGCTGGGCGCGGCCAAGCAGGTCTACTACGAGGGAAACAAGAAGATTGAAAAGGTGGGCAGCTTCATCGAGATGGCCGAGCTCTTCGACTGGGGCTTTGACAGCTTCTCCCGCGAGACGCTGGTGACCAAGGCCGAGACTGTGGCCGAGGCCCGGGTGGATCTCTCCCGCGAGACCAACTATGTGGTGGTGCATCCGGCGGAGGATGTGGAGCGGCTGCTGCCGACCGAGCTCTCCGCCGCCGATCTGAAGCGCAGCGTCACCATGCACGAGGAGGTCTTTCTGGCCCCCATCGCCGTGGGACAGGAGATGGGCACGCTGACCCTCAGCTATGGCGACACGGTCTATGCCACCGTTCCCCTGCTGGCCATGACGGATGTCTCTGCCAGCTGGATCCTGACGGCGCACCATAAGCTCGTCACCTTCTTTGCCAGGCCCATGGTGAAGGTGATCTGTCTCGCCCTGCTGGTCCTCGGCGCGCTGCTGCTGATCCGGGGCAACGGCCGTCGCCGCCGCAGTCAGGGCGGCGCGGGCTATCCGGGCAAGAAATACCGGGGCCGCCGCTTCTGAGCCGCTGGAAAACTGAAAAACACGCGCCCCCGCAGAGCCTGCGGGGGCGCTCTTTTTGTCCGCCGCCGCACCCGCCGCCGCGCCGCGGCATAGAATGACACTGACAGGAGCGTGAGCGGAAATGGCTTATTCGGACAGAGAGCTGCTGGCGCGCCTCATCGAGTGCGAGGCCGGCGGCGAGGGGGAAAATGGCATGAAGGCCGTGGCAGGCGTGGTGATGAACCGCGTCCACGCCTCCACCGGCGAATACGCCCGCACGGGGCAGGGCAGCATCCGGAACATCATCATGCAGCCCGGTCAGTTCGTCTGCGCCTCGGAGACGGAGGGCGGGGCCTACAATCCCCAGAACATCTACAACATGCGGCCGCAGGCCATCCATTACGAGATCGCTGACTGGGCCATCGCCGGGAACCGGCTCGCTGACGTGGCGGAGTCCCTCTGGTTCTACAATCCCTTCGGGGCGGAGTGCCGCAACTTCTTCCCCGGGCGCTCCGGCTACTGGCAGACCAAAATCGGCGACCACTGCTTTTACAATCCCACCAACGCCTATCACGAAACCTAGTATCAAGGAGGATGGATCGGATGAATCAGACGAGAGGCAGCGGCATTCCCTCCGAATGGCGGCGGCTGGACTTCGGCCCCGGCATGGAGCAGCCCCCCTGGCCCGGCGGCATGGCGGAGGGCGGCACAGCGGCTCCCCAGCTCCCCGGGGAGGGCCCCGGCATGAGCGTCCCTCCCGGCAGTGAACACCCGGCGCAGCTGCAGATGAGCTCCGGGCTGGATCTGGACGCGCTGGACGGCCCCTTTACCAACGCAGAGCTGGCCAAGGCCTCGCTGAAGGGACTGCTCATGCGGAACCTGGGCTTTTATGTAGTGGCGGGCTTCCTCGTGGGCACCACGGAGTGCGTCTCGTGGGAGGGCATCCTCTACAGCGTGGGCAACGACTACATCGTGCTCTATCAGCCGGACGTGGACCGCTACATCACGGGGGATCTCTATTCCCTGAAGTTCGTGGAGTTCCACAACACCCGCAGCATGACCCCCTGGGCGGGCTATCGCCGGCGGGACTCCCACAATGCCTGGTAAGGCGCATTCGGCGCGGGCGGGCCCTCCCGATGGGGAGGGCCCGCCTTCCGCGTCAGGAGGCTTTTGAAAAAAGTTTCTCTGCCCCCTTGACAACAGGAAAAGGCCGTGCTATCTTATAATTAACATTTCGGTTAAATGTTAAGGAGGTGAGGCTGTGGGTATGCAGCAAACCATGAAGGCGCTTTCCGACCCCATCCGCCGGGACATTCTGAACCTGCTGAAAAGCGGCAGGCTGTCCGCCGGTGAGATCGGCGCCCATTTCCCCGTAACGGCCGCGTCCATCTCCCGGCATCTGTCGGTGCTGAAGGAGGCGGATCTGGTACGGGACACGCGGGAGGGACAGTTCATCTATTACGAGCTGAACGCCTCGGTATTGGAGGAGATCCTGCTCTGGATCTCGGAATTGAAAGGAGAAGATGACCATGCTGAAGAACAATAAGGGGAGCCTGCTGCTCTCGTCCGTGCTGATCCTGCTGCCCGTTCTGTTCGGGCTGCTGAAGTGGAACGCCCTGCCCGCCGAGATCGCCACCCACTGGGATGCTCTCGGCAATGCCAACGGCTGGAGTCCCAAGTGGTTCGCGGTGTTCGGCCTGCCGCTGATCCTGCTGGCGCTGCACTGGATCTGTGTCTGGGGCACCTCCCGTGACCGGAACAACGCCGCGCAGAGCCGCAAGGTCGTCCAGCTGCTCTTCTGGATCTGCCCGGTGGTGTCGCTGTACGCGGCCTGGGCGGTCTACTCCCACGCTCTGGGCGCAGGGATGCCGGTGGAGCGCCTGTCGCTGGGGCTGGTCGGCCTGCTGTTCCTGGTCTTTGGCAACTACTTCCCCAAGTGCCGCCGCAACCGCACCATCGGTCTGCGCATGAAGTGGACGCTGGAGAGCGAGGAGAACTGGAACGCCACCCACCGCGTCAGCGGCAAGGTCTGGGTCGTGGGCGGCCTGCTGCTGATCCTGGGCTGCTTCCTGCCCGGGAGCCTGTTCCTGCCCCTGCTGCTGCCGCTGCTGGTGATCCTGGCAGTGTTCCCCGCCCTCTATTCCTGGCGCTGGCACAGCACGCATGAGGCGTGAGCGGCGCGTCCGCTGTAACGCCGAAGGCTCATAAAACAATGGATCCGGCCTGTGATCACGATCACAGGTCGGAGCTTTATATCTATATGCATATATACCGGCGGCAGAGCCGCAGGGTCTTTCGTGTGCTGCGCTCTTCGGCGAGCTGGAATTCATGTGCGTGCGAATTCAATTTCATCCAAGTCACTGGTCAATGCGTTCCGTCTTCCCGTTCTCATAAACCCCATTCGTCGATAGAGTCGTTCAGCATCGGTATTATTCTCAAGGATCCACAATGTAGGCGTATCCGTACATTGATCGATCGCATATTGTAATAGCTTCGTTCCATAGCCCATGTTCTGCATATCGGGAAGGACATAAAAATCCGCTATCAAGCTGTTTGTTACGGAAACGATCCCTATAGGTTTTTCTTCCACAAGCATATAGACCTTTGTTCCGCTGTTCATCTTATTGTACAAATAATTCCATTGCCGATCCGGTGTATGCGACTCTATGAAATCAGGAGTACAAAAGGTGCGATGCGCCTCCTTCCAGGAGATGGAATGGATGGTCGCCGCTTGAAGGAGATTTGTTTTATCTACAGATACGATCATGCTGACCTCCGCAAATTCCGCTCTGCCACACACTTCTTTGCAGGGAAGTATAGCAGGAAAGCATACAGAAATCTACCCTTCGGCAAAAAGCGCCCGGGCAAGCCTGCCCGGGCGCTCTTCTCTGATCCATTACAGCGCATGGCGCAAGATGCCCAGCGCCGCGGCAGCCAGTCCCAGAGGCACCAGCAGCACCACGCCGCCCGCGAACAGCAGTCCCACCGCCATGACCGGCAGAGCCACGGCGAACAGCAGCGCCGCAATGAGCTTGGCCGCGCCCCAGGTCAGCCGCAGGGCAAGCCCCGCCGCCTTCACTGCCAGCACCACAAATATGGTCAAAACCAATGCTTCCAGCATCTTTCTCACCTTTCTCCGGCCTTTGCCGGTCCTTCTGTTGATGATCCCATGATACCAGCATTTTGGCCGCTCATACAGGGGAAAATGAGCAGAATAGCACCCTCTATTTCCCCCGTTTCAGCAAAAAAGAGGGCGCGGTGCGCCCCCTTCCCTTTGTTCACTTGCTCTCCGCCAGGATCTTCTCCAGCCCGCGGGCCAGCTGATCGGGGCAGGAGGTGTCCTTTGCACCGCAGTGGATGCCGCGCAGCAGGCCGACCACATCCTCGGCCTTTCTCCCCTGCACGAGCTGGGAAATGCCCTGCAGATTGCCGTCGCAGCCGCCCAGCACCTCCATGCGGACGATCACTCCGTCCTCCATCTCCACCGTCATCAACTGCGAGCAAACGCCCTGGGGGCGAAACTGATAAACCATGATCTTTCTCCTTTTTTCTGTAAACAGTCGTCTGTGGGATATCATATCACGACGCGGCCCGCCGCGCAAGAGCGAAAACCGCCTTTTTCCCGCAAAAAAGCGCCCCGGCCGCAGGGCCAGGGCGCTTGCTGTCGTATTCTATTTCCGGCTCAGGCCTCGGCCACGGCCTCGATCTCCACCAGCGCATCCTTCGGCAGACGCGCCACCTGCACGGCGCTGCGGGCGGGGAAATTGCCCGCGGTGAAGAAGGTCTGATACACGCCGTTCATGGCGGCGAAATCGTTCATATCCTTCAGGAACACGGTGGTCTTGACCACCTTGTCCATGCCGGAGCCCGCAGCCTCCAGAATGGCCTTCACATTGGTCAGGGAATTCTTCGTCTGCTCCTCGATGGTCTCGGGCATGACACCGGTGGTCACGTCGATGGGCAGCTGGCCGGAGGTATAGATCAGGTTTCCGATGCAGATGCCCTGGGCATAGGGGCCGATGGCAGCGGGAGCGGCGGGGGTGGAAATTTCCTTTTTCATAGGAACAGACTCCTTTTTCGAATCAAAATGCGAAGGCGCGCCTTCGCCTCTGATTATACCCCCGGCAGAGCGGAATTGCAATCCCCCACGCCGCAGGGCTTACATGCCGCCGCGCCGTCTCCTGCGTTCCAGCGCCAAACGGTCGGCCAGCATGGCGATGAATTCGCTGTTCGTGGGCTTTCCCTTGGAGATCGACACCGTGTAGCCGAAATACTTTTGCAGCGTCTCCAGGTCGCCCCGATCCCACGCCACCTCGATGGCATGGCGGATGGCGCGCTCCACGCGGCTGGGCGTGGTGCCGAAGCGCTTGGCCACCTCCGGATACAGCACCTTGGTCACGGCGTTGATGACCTCCATGTTCTGCACCGTGAGGACGATGGCCTCGCGCACATACTGATAGCCCTTGATGTGGGCGGGCACGCCGATCTCATGCAGCATCTCCGTCACCTCGTTGCAGAGGCGCTCCGTCTCCGTCAGATGGGGCCGCTCCTCTGCCGCCAGCTGCTGGAGCTTTTGCAGCAGCACCTCCTCCTCGCAGGGCTTGGGAAGGAAATAGCTCACGTTCAGCTCGCAGGCCTCCGCCACCATGCGCTCCGTGCAGAAGGAGGAGACCATCACCGTCTTGGGCCGGATGTCCATTTCCGCCATGCGGCGCAGCAGGGTCATGCCGTCCAATCCCGGCAGCACCGCGTCCAGGATCACGATCTGCGGGACCTCCCTGTGCAGCAGCTCCAGCGCCTCTGCGCCGTCGCCCGTGGAGCCTGTCACCTGAAATGTCTCTGTATCGTCTAATCTCTTCTGCAGCAGGGCGCGAAACTCCTCGTTGGCGTCCGCCAGCAGCACTCGGATCTGATTTGCCATATCGTTACAGTCCTTTCCCAGATGTTGCGCCGCGCAGCGTCCGTTCGGCAGCCTCCGCGGTGCCGTCAGCGTTCTTCGCTGACCGTGTATATAAATTATCACGATCAGACATCTTTTTCAAGGCATTCGACATGATCTCCCAAATATTTCGTTCGCTCTTTCTCGCCATTTTTCGACAAATCGCGATTTTTTATAACATTTTAACGTTTTTTATCCAGCAATACAGAAGAAACCGTTACTGCATCCATCAGCTGATCTGATGTATGCCGCATTCAGCGCACCCGTCCCCGGCGATAGGCGGCGTTGATCTCATGAATTTCCAGTCTTCCTTCGATATAGGGGCGGTACAGCTCCTCCACCGAGCCGCCGCCAAGAGAGCCGCAGCTGCTGCAGCCCTCGCAGCTCCCGCCGCAGGCGTTCAGCGCCTCGCGGACGATCTGCTCCCGCTCCTCGCGGGTGGTGTCCTTGATGAGTATGGATCGCATGATGAGCTCCTTTCCCTGCAGTTTCCCATAGTATCTGCGGTTTCTTCTCCTTTATCACAAGATCTGCGGCGCATGGCGCAGACAGGCAAAAAAAGACAGGGGCACAAGGCCCCTGTCCTTTATTCCATTTTACAGCTCCCGCTTTTGATACAGCGCGATGGAGAGCCGCCAGGACAGCGCATAGACCGCGGCGGCTGCCGCCACCATCCCTACCAGTGCGGTCACGGTGAAGGGCGCGGCGTCCAGCGCGCCGGAGAGCCCGACGACGGTGCTGCCGCCGCACATGAGGCCGATGGTCACGCAGTAGAGGATACGCCCCTTTTCCACGCCGAAGCGGAACATGAACGGCGGCGTGATGGCGGCGGTGAGCAGGGACATGGCCAGCAGCACGGTCAGCAGCGTGGCCCAGGAAAGCCAGTGGAACCCACCGTTCAGATGCATCCGCACGGCCTGCGCCAGCGCCGTCAGCGCCAGCGTCGCCAGCTGCGCCAGCAGACCGATGAGATACTTGGCAGAGACGAACTGCGCCCGGGTGCAGGGCATGGCGGCGCAGGTGATCTGCCATTTGCACCGCTCATCATAGCCCAGCAGCGTCACCGGGATCATGCCCACCAGCATGGCGGGATAGAAGATCATAAAAACATTTTCACCCCCGAACGCAGAGATAGCCAGGAACACGACCACCAGCAGCAGATACGCCCGGCAGGTCTTTTTCATCACATACCAGTCCTTCAGCAGCAGACCCTTCATCGCCGCTCCCCTCCTTTCACCATGCAGACAAACAGCTCCTCGATGGTCACAGGGCTGAGCGCCGCGCCATGGGGCGCAGCGTCCCGCCGCAGCAGCAGCTCCACGCCGTAGGGCGTTTCCCGCCGGTATTTCACAGCGCTGCGCTCCACTTCCGCGGCCTCCGCCGCCGTGCAGCGCAGGAAGCCGTAGTCCTCCAGCAGACGATCCTTCTCCTCGCAGAGCAGCAGCTGCCCCTGATGGAGGAACGCAATGTAATCGCAGAGCTTTTCCAGATCGCTGACGATGTGGGAGGAGATGAGGATGGAGCGATCCTCCGCCCGGGTAAAGTCATAGAGCATCTCCACCACCTCGTCCCGCACCACAGGGTCAAGGCCGGAGGTGGGCTCGTCCAGCAGCAGGAGCTTTGCCCCGTGGGACAGGGCAACGGCGATGCTGAGCTTCATCTTCATGCCGCGGGAGAAGTCCTTGAAGGGCTTATTCTCCGGCAGAGAGAGGCGGCGGCACAGGCGCTCGTACTCCCCCTGATCCCACTGCCGGTAGATA
>CAYPWQ010000020.1:0-11984 GCA_964414495.1 uncultured Oscillospiraceae bacterium | reverse complement strand
TCTTGGCGTCCAGGTCGTGAATGTTGTTGGACTTCTTCTGCCAGATCCACAGCAGCTCATCCACCGCGCTCTTCCAGTAGGTGCGGCGGAGCGTCAGGATGGGGAACTCCGCGGAAAGGTCATAGCGGTTCACAAGACCGAATTTTTTCACCGTGTGGGCGGGGGTGCCATCCTCCCAGTGAGGGCGGACGGGCAGATCGGTGTCCCACACGCCGTTTGTCAGGATGTCGCGGCAGTTGGCAAGAAACAGTTCGTCGGCATGGCTCATGGCTCGACCCTCCTGTATTTTTGGCTAATACTGATATTATACCAGCAATGAGGGAAAATGGAAGAGCTATCTTTTTCCGCCCCGGCTCACGGATTTGCGGCAAAAGGCGGAAAAAGGGTTTGCTGCTTTGCAGAAAGTGCGGTATGATAGAGAAAGGATGTGGCCGGAAGGAGGCGGGATGGATGCTGGATCGCAGCGAGGTGGGCAAGCGGGGCTATCTCCACGAGAATTTCAAGCTGTTCCATCTGCGGGACAGCCGCGCCCAGGAGCTGGGCTATCACTATCATGAGTTTGACAAGATCATCCTGCTGCTGTCCGGCAAGGTGACCTATGTAGTGGAGGGCAAGAGCTATTTTCTGAAGCCGGGGGACATCCTGCTGGTGCAGCACAACATGATCCATCTGCCCATCATCGACCCCTCCGAGCCCTATGAGCGCATGGTGCTGTGGTTGGGGCCGGAATTTCTGGAGCAGCAGCGGCGGGGGGAGGAGAGCCTTTCCGCCTGCTTTGACCTGACCCACGAGCGAAGCTTTCACCTGCTGCGGGGCAGCCAGGAGCTGCGGCGGAAATATCTTGCCATCTTTCAGGGCATGGAGGAGGCCCAGAGCGGCCAGGGCTTCGGGCGCAGCCTGCTGGCGGACACCTATTTTCTGCAGCTGCTGATCCATCTGAACCGGGATCTCAGCGAGGACCGCACGGCGGAGCTGACGGAGGTCTATCGCTATGATCCCAAGATCGAGGAGATTATGCGCTTTGTGGAGGCGAACCCGGCTGAGGATCTTTCGGTGGAGGCGGTGGCGCGGCGGTTTTATCTCAGCCGCTACTATCTGATGCACCGCTTCAAGGAGGTCAGCGGCTATACGCTGCACCAGTATGTGAACCAGAAGCGCATCCAGTACGCGGGCGAACTGCTGAAAAAGGGCACGGGCGTGCTGAAGGCGGCGGAGCAGGCGGGCTTCCGGGAGTATTCCACCTTTCTCCGGGCCTTCCAGAGCACCTATCACATGAGCCCCCGGGAATTCCAGGGGCAGCTTTGAGAGAAAGAACGGGAAGAGAAGAGGCGAACGATATGCAGACGACTTTGCCGCAGCAGGAGGGGAAGATCTACTTTTCCACCGGGGAGCTGCGGCAGCTGCTCCTGCCGCTCATGGGCGAGCAGTTTCTGGCCATCACGGTGGGTCTGGCGGACTCGCTGATGGTGGCGGGGGTCAGCAACGCGGCGGTCTCCGCCGTGTCGCTGGTGGACTCGGTGAGCAATCTGATGATCCATGTGTTCGCCGCCTTTGCAACAGGCGGCGCAGTGGCGGCGGGACAGTATCTGGGGCGGCGGGACGAGACCAGAGCCCGCCGCGCAGCCGAGCAGCTGACGGTGCTGCTGACGGTGGTGTCGCTGGCGGTGATGGCGGCGATGTATCTCGGCAAGGGCTTTGTGCTGACCCGTGTGTTCGGCGAGATCGAGCCGGACGTGATGGAGGCGACGGATACCTATTATTCCGTGGTCATGGCGTCCATCCCCTTTCTCGCGCTCTATAACGCGGGGGCGGCGCTCATGCGCATCATGCAGCGCTCTGATCTGAGCTTCCGCGTGTCGCTGCTGATGAACGGCATCAACATCTGCGGCAACGCCATTCTGATCTACGGGCTGAAGCTGGGCATTCTCGGCGCGGCCATCCCCACGCTCTGCTCCCGCATTTTTGCCTGCGTCGTGATCCTCGGCCGCTTCGGTGACCGCCGTCTGCCGCTCCATCTGCGGGAGCTGCGGAGCTATCACTTTGACGGGCGCATGGTGAAGAACATCCTCTCCATTGGCGTGCCCAGCGGCGTGGAGAACGGCATGTTCTATTTCGGCCGCCTGATCCTGACAAGTCTGATCTCCACCTTCGGCACGGCCTCCATCATGGCCAACGCCATGGGCAACGTCATCGGCAATTTCCATGTCTTTGTCGGCACAGCCATGGGTCTCGGCATGACCACGGTGGCCAGCCGCTGCGTGGGCGCGGGCGACTATGCGGCCGCCCGGAAGTATACCCGCAAGCTCATGGGCTGGTGCTATGCGCTGAGCGGCGCGGTGAACGCGCTGCTCCTGCTGGCCATCCCGCTGATCCTGCACCTGTATCGGGTGGAGGGGGAGACGGCCCGCCTTGCGGCCTGGGTCATCGGGCTCCACGGCGTGGGCACGATCCTGCTCTATCCCACCTCCTTCCCCCTGTCGGACACGCTCCGTTCGGCGGGCGATGCGCGGTATACCATGCTGGTGACCATGGCCTCCATGTGGCTCTGCCGCGTGGGTCTCGGCGTGGTGCTGGGTGAATATGCGGGCTTCGGCGTCCTTGGTGTCTATATGGCCCACATGGTGGACTGGACGGCGCGGTCGGTCTGCTTCCTTCTGCGCTATCGGGGAAAGCGCTGGCAGCACGCGGCCATGGAATAAAGCAACGGGAAAAGGGCCCGGTTTTCGAAGGAAAACCGGGCCCTTTTGATTTCAGATCGTATATTTCCGGACGGAAAATACGCTTTGTTGTCGAAGACCGCCTCAGAGGATGCGGCAGAACAGGATGGGCAGGAAGATGGCGGGCACATAGTTCATGACCTTGATCTTCGTGAGGCCCAGCAGATTCAGCGCCAGCGCCAGCAGCAGCAGCGAGCCCACGCAGTTCATCTCGCCAAGGGAGCTCTCGAGATACGGCGCCACGGCGGAGGCCAGCAGAGCGATGCTGCCCTGGATCACAAAGACGGAGACGCCGGAGAGCGCCACGCCGATGCCCAGCGTGGAGGCAAAGACGATGGCGGAGCAGAAGTCCATGAGGGACTTGGCATAGAGGGTGCTGTGGTCGAGGGAGAGACCGCTCTGCAGCGCACCCATGACGGTCATGGCACCCACGCAGAAGAGCAGCGACGCGCTGACAAAGCCCTCGGTGAGACTGATGCCGCCCTGTCCGCTCTTCTGGAAGCGGCGGCTGAGACGGTCGCCGAAGCGGTTCAGCCGGCCGTCCAGATCCAGCCCCTCGCCGATCAGCACGCCCAGCACCATAGAGAAGATGACGACGAGGGGCTTTTCCCCGTCGTCGAGGCCGCCTGCGGCGATGAAAATGGTGCAGAGGGCGAGAGCCTTCATCACACTGTCGCTGAGACGCTGGGGGATGGCCTTGCCCAGCAGCAGGCCGATGAGTGTGCCCGCGACCACGGCCGCGGCGTTGACAATGGTTCCGAGTAAGATCATGTTGAATTGTCCTTTCTTTGGTAGATCAGCGGAGATCAGCGCGGGGTGCTCTCGCCCGCGGCCAGCGCCTGCACGATGGCACCACCCAGCATCAGTCCCGCGCAGGAGGGAACCCACGCCACGCTGGCGGGGACGCTGCGGCGGCCGGGAGGCGGGGCCTCCAGCTGCTCGGTCTGCGCCGCCTGCTCCGGGCTGAACACCACGGGGAGATGCTGGATGCCCCGGGTGCGCAGCTCCTTGCGCAGCACCCGGGCCAGCGGGCAGCCGCTGGTTTTGGAGATGTCCGTGACGGTGAGCTGCGAGGGATCCAGCTTGTTGCCGGTGCCGAGAGCGGAGAGAATGGGGATGCCGCGCTGCAGCGCCGTTTCGATGAGATCCAGCTTGCAGGCCACGAGATCGATGCAGTCCGCCACATAGTCGTAATCGCCCCAGAAGCGCTCCCGCTCAGCGGCGGTATAGAGCCCCACGATGGGGTGGACGGTGATGTCCGGGTCGATGTCCCGGCAGCGCTCGGCCAGCACCTCCGCCTTGGGACGGCCCAGCGTGGAGTGCAGCGCTCCCAGCTGCCGGTTGAGATTGCTGGGTGCATAGCAGTCGCTGTCGATCAGCGTCAGCTCACCCACGCCGCTGCGGGCAAGGCATTCCACCGCATAACTGCCCACGCCGCCCAGACCAAAGACCGCCACGTGGGCGCGCTTCAGCCGCGCCATGGCATCCTCGCCCAGGATCATGCGGGTGCGCAGGAAGGATTCGTTCACAGGAAAAGCCCCCTTTCCGGAAAGGAAAAGCCGGCTTCGCTGCTGCAAAGCCGGCTTTCGGTGTGTCGATAGTGCTCAGTTCTTGACGTACTTCATGCCGGAGCCTTCCTCCGCGGTCATGTCTGCCACGAGGGTCTCGGACCACTCGTTGTAGGCAGCGGTGCGAAGGTCATACTCGGAATCGGCCTGCCAGCAGGGGACGTTCTCGCCCACGAAATACATGACGTGGTAGCCGTTGGTGCTCTCGGAGTAGATCACGTCCACGTCGCCGGTCTTGCGGCCATCGGCGAAGATCCAGTCGTTGAACTCGGCGACCATGTCGCCCTTGGCAACGGCGGTGTAGAGGCCGCCCTCGGCGCCGTCGTCGGAATGCTCATCTGCCAGAGCACCGAAGCTGGCCTCGGTCTTCTCGCCGTCCTTCCACTGCTTCAGAAGCTCGTCGGCCTCGGCCTTGGCAGCGGCCTTGCGCTCCTCAAGATCAGCGTCATAGGTCTCGGACTCGGAATCCAGATCGCTGCTGTCCACCTTCACGAGGATGTGGCGCACGTCCACGGTGTTGTACTCCTCGCGGCCGCGGCTGTGGAACAGGACCACGGAATAGCTGCTATCGCTCTCGATGATGGTGGTGTCGCCCTCGGTGCGGGCATCGTCAAAGACCCAGTTCAGCACGTCGGTGTCGCTGTAGGAGGAGTCGGCGCGGTCACTGTAGGTGGCCTTGTACTCCTCATTCTCGGCGGCATCCTCCAGAGAGGTGCCGGCCTCGTAAGCGGCCAGGATGGCCTCGGCGTTGACCTTGGCGGCAGCCATGGCCTCTTCCTTCATCTCGTCCGTGACCTCGATGTCGTTGCCGTCGGCATCCTTGGAATCGGGGGTGCCGCTGACAGTGACCAGCTCATAGTCGGCGATATCATAGTCCAGAGGATTCTCATCATAGTTCTTGGCGATCTCGTCGGTGGTGAAGCTGAAGCCGTCGCTGATGGTCTGGGCATAGCCCAGCGCCGTGATCTGCATGCGGGTCAGCTTTTCAAAGAGGCTGGGGGTGATGTACTTGCCATAGTTATACTTCAGGATGTTCTTGTAGGACACGCCGTTGGCCTTGGCATACTCCTCAAGAGAGGTCTTGGTGGAGTTCCAGCTCTCCTCGTCCTCATCGCTCCACTCGTAGCCGCTCTCCTGCGCCGCGTTGTAGGCGGCGATGGTCCACTTCATGCTTGCGATGCCCTCGCTGGCAAAATAGTCCGCCCAGGTCTCGCCGGTCTCTTCGTCATAGATCTGGCTGCTCAGGGGGGCAGTGGTGTCGAGGCCGAAATAGCTGGCGTACGCACCCATCTGGCTGTACCACTGGTTGTAGGCGTACTGATAGAAATAGCCGGTCTCGGCGACGGAGTAGCTCTCGCCGTCGATGGTCACGGCGGTGGCGCTCTTCTGGATCAGGCCGGAATTCCAAACGATGATGAACGCGGCCACCAGCACGAACAGCGCGGCGATGCTGCCGTACAGGATGCTGCTGCGCTTGGCAGCCTTGCGGGCCTCTTCGGCCTTGACCGCCTTGGGATCCACATAGCCGCTGGCATGCAGTTCCTGACGGGCCTTCTTTTCTCTGGATGCACTCATGTTGTAATCATTCCTCTCAAAACTGTGGAAAATCGTTGCGTAAGCGGGAAACCGCAGAAATCTGAATACGCACTTCGTTATTATAATAGAAGATGCGGCATAACGCAAGGGAAATTTCACGCGCGGGGATGGAAAATGTCTGAAAAAGCGGTCCGCGGCGGGAAAATCCCGGGGAAAAGTACGTGCTTTTTCGCGGGAAGAGGGCGAAAAAGAAAAGACAGCGGACTTTCGCCCGCTGTCTTTTTGTGGCAAGCCCCGTCATAACCTGCACCTTCTGGCAGGTGGGTCGCCTCCAACACGCTTCACTGCTTCCAACTTCCGGCCGCAAAAGGCAGCGGGGAGGCCTGCAAACCACGTGTTGATCCGGCATCCCGAATAACGAAATGTGGGTTAAAAAAAGACTTGCTACCGCCCCGTAGGGCATGGCTTCAAAAGCGCGGAGGGGAGGGGATCAGTTCTCCTCCTCATCCTCCATAAAGCGCTCCATGAACAGATCATACACGGTGCCGAGCAGCTCCTCGTCGTCCACGGAATCCAGGAACGTCTCGCCGCTTTCCTCGGTGGACTTCAGGATGATGAGGCCGTATTCCTCGCCCTCCTCGTCGGCACCCTCCTCCACCGTGGGGAAAAACGCCGTGTAGGTGACGCCCTCGTGCTCCAGCGCGTCCACATATTCCAGTTCGATCTCGTTGCCGTCGTCATCCACGATGGTGATGAAATCAGGGCCGAACTCTTCGCTCATAGACTGGATACCTCCTCGTGATGTTGCCCCTATTGTAGCGGGTTTATGAGAAAAAAACAAGGGGATTTTTTGGGGAGGCCGGGAAAGCGCCGCGGCTTTGCCGCGCACAGACCATTCTATGCAGCGGGCGGGGGAAGCGTGCAAAAAAACGGCGGCGGGCGCTGCGGAGGCGAAAAGACGAAAAATCGCACAGATGGAGGTTAAAACAACGGAAAAGCGGAAAGAATCAGAAAAAAGAGGAACCGAACGGGAAGAAACGGCGCTGTGAAAGAGGTTGACAGCCTGTGTTACAATAATCTTATTATGGATCTCTATACAGTTTTCCATAAGGATCGAAACTCTATGAAAGGAGGTGTTCTGTGATGGAACAGGAATACCGCGGAAGGCGTCAGGCTGAGCCCGCCCGTGCGGAGAGAAGAGAGCAGAGCACCGGTCGAAAGATACATAAGACCAAAAGACGGAGGGTCAGCGGCAGCTTTGTGCTGCTGACGGTGGTGCTGATCGTCCTGACGACGGCGGTCATGTTCGCGGGCATCTTTGCCTTCTATGTGAAAAACGTGCTGGGGCCCGAGCTCTACATTGACGCCGACGGCTTCAGCCAGAAGCTGACCTCCAGCATCCTCTATCAGGATGAGAACGGCGAATGGCAGGAGCTGCAGAAGCTCTTCGGTCTGGAGAACCGCAAGCCCATCGACATCGAGGAGCTGCCGGATCATGTCTGGCAGGCGGTGGTGTCCATCGAGGACCAGCGCTTTTTCGACCATCACGGTGTGGACTGGCCCCGTACGCTGAAGGCCACCGCCATGGTGGTGTTCACGGGCGACAGCTCCTTCGGCGGCTCCACGCTGACGCAGCAGCTCATCAAGAACCTGACGGACGACCGGCAGGACACCATCAAGCGCAAGGTGACGGAGATCTTCCGCGCACTGGAGCTGGAAAAGCACTACGACAAGGATGAGATCCTGGAGATGTATCTCAACCAGGTCTACTTCGGCTCCAGCAGCTACGGCATCGGCGCGGCGGCGGAGACCTATTTCGGCAAGGAGGCGTCGGAGCTCTCCATTGCGGAGGCGGCCTGCATCGTGGGCATCACCAACAACCCCTCCCGCTACAATCCCCTGAACAAGAACGACGGCTGGAGCCGCGAGCAGAACCAGAAGCGTCAGCGCACCATCATCGACAAGATGGTGGAGCTGGGCTACATTTCAGAGGAAGAGGGCGAGGCCGCCAAGGCGGAGGAGCTGGACTTCGTGCAGGATCGCGCCACCAGCGGCAACGAGACGGCCAGCAGCGAGGGCAAGGTCTATTCCTACATGGTGGATCAGATCATCACCGACGTGCTGGCGGACATGCAGGAGCAGCTGGGCTACTCCTATCAGACGGCGCAGTCCCTGCTGTTCAACGGCGGCTACAAGATCTATGCCACCGTGGACAAGGACATGCAGCAGAAGGCGGAGGCCGTGTTTGAGGATCTGAACAACACGCCCTATGTCTCCAAGGTCACGGGCAAGCAGATGCAGGCGGCCATCACCATCGTGGATCCCTACACCGGCGCGGTGAAGGCCATGGTGGGCGGCGTGGGCGAAAAGACCATCAGCCGCGGCCAGAATCTGGCCACTGTGCGCCGGCCCTGCGGCTCGGCCATCAAGCCGGTGTCTACCTATGCCCCCGCCATCGACAACGGCACCATCACGGTGGGCAGCGTTCTGGACGACGCGCCCATCCGTATGCTGGAGGACAAGGCCTGGCCCAAGAACCACGACAGCAAGTATTCCGGTCTGACCACCGTGCAGAAGGCGCTGGAGCAGTCCTACAACACGGCGGCGGTGCGGGTGAACGAGGCGCTGGGCGTGGAGAACTCTTTCCTCTTTATGAAGGAGAAGCTGGGCTTCACCACCCTTGTCAACAACGACCTGAACTCCGCCTCCCTCGCCCTGGGCGGTCTGACCCGCGGCGTGACCACGGAGCAGATGGCGGCAGCCTACGCAGCCTTTGTGAACAACGGCATCTATACGACGCCCCACACCTATCTCCGCGTGGAGGACAACAAGGGCAATCCCGTGCTGGAGAACACGGCGGAGTCCTGGGCTGCCATGAGCGAGAGCACCGCCTATTACATGACGGAGCTGCTCAAGGGCGTCGTGAACAACGGCAATGCCAAGAAAGCCAAGCTGGGCAACGTGCCCGTGGCGGGCAAGACCGGTACCACCAGCGACAACTACGACCGCTATTTCGTGGGCATGACGCCCTACTATGTGGGCGCGGTCTGGTGCGGCTATGAGTACAACGAGAGCATCCGCACCGGCGGCGTGAACCCGGCGCTGTCCCTGTGGCAGAAGGTCATGAAGGCGGTGCACGAGGGCTACAGCTGGAAGGAATTCACCGCCAAGGCCAGCGACACCACCTCGGTGACGCTCTGCCTTGACAGCGGCATGCTGGCAACGGACGCCTGCGCCAACGATGTCCGCGGCAGCCGCTGCCGTACCGTTTCCGTTCCGGCGGCCTATGCGCCCACGGAGACCTGCACCATGCATGTGGAGAGCAACGGCTTCTGCAACGACGGCCAGTGCCCCGCTACCGCGGCCTGCCCCGCCTCCTCCGTGTCCTATGGTACGCTGCTGGACTACACCCGCGAGGATATGGGCGTGACCGTCCCCGATGATATCTACTGCATCTCCTATCAGCCGGAGGGCGGCTGCCCGGTGCACGGGAACACCGCCATCGTGACGCCGGAGGATCCCGACGGCGAGAGTCCGGAGGGCGGCGGAACGCACTACGGTGATCCCGGCGAGGAGCTCTACGACCCGAACCGCTGAGTCTTCCGCAGAAAAAACGAAAAGGCCGCACGGCAGCGCCGTGCGGCCTTTTTTTATTGTCCGGCACCGGAGGAGAGCTCCGGCGGCTTGTGCCGATGACGGCGGCGGTCCAGCAGGAGCTGGTTGAACTCCGCGCCCATGACCATCAGCGTGGCGGTAAGATACAGCCACAGCAGCACCACGATCACCACGCCGAGAGACCCATAGATCACGGAGTAGTTGGCGAAGTGGTTCACATAGTAGGAAAAGCCCATGGTGGCGGCCAGCCAGCAGGCCACGGCCGCCAGCGCGCCGGGAAGGATGTCCCGCAGGGGCAGGCGGCGATCCTGAGCCGCGCCATAGAGCAGGGTGATGAGCGCGCCCACCAGTCCCGCCAGCAGCAGGAAGCGCAGACGCAGCCAGATCTCCAGCCAGAAGGCGTTGATGGTGATATAGCGGGAGAGAAAGCCCGTGACCTTCCGGCCCAGAACGGCGGCGCCGAAGCCCACGATGATGGTGAGGAGCAGCAGCACCGTATAGAGCAGTACCTTGAGATTGTAGAGCAGGGGGGATTTTGGCCGCTCCACGCCGTAGGCGCGGCGGACGGCGCGCATCAGCGTGTTGGTGGCGCGGAAGGGGAAATAGACGGAAAAGAACAGACTGAACAGCATGAGCGTGCGGTTCTGGTTCTGCTGCACATAATGCAGGTAGTATTCGATGAGGGCCAGCACCTCGTTGGGCATTACCCGGCCCAGCAGACCGATGATCCCCGCCACGTCCAGCTCCAGCATGCCCAGCAGGGTGCTGAGGAAGATCAGCAGGGGAAAGAGGGCGAAGAACAGGTAATAGGTCAGCGCGGCCCCGGTCTGGGCCACGTCATGGCGGCTGTATCGCCGGAGCAGATCATAGCTCCAGAGACGTTTGAGCTTGCGGTGCAAAGCGGTTTTCTCCTCCCCTCCCATGGACTCGCCGGTCAAAAAACGGCGGCATAACTTATAATATAGCACATCCGGCGGCGGTTTGGCAAGGGCGGGGCTATTTCCAGAGGCGGAGATAGCCCGCGTCCTGCAATTGCTTGGCAAGCAGCAGGAGCACGGGAAACAGGATCATGCCGCCGACGCCGAAGCTGCAAAAGCCCAGATACATGGCCAGCAGCGCCGCAATGGGGGGAAGATCCGCCTGCGCCGCCAGGAGCTTTGGCTCCAGCAGCTGCCGCTGGAGCTGGATGATGAGCTGCAGGGCCAGCAGCCCCAGGGCGAAGGGCGTCCGCCCCAGCAGCAGGGCGAGCGCAGCCCAGGGCAGCAGGATGGTGCCTGTGCCCAGCACCGGCAGCAGGTCAACGAGCGAGATGAGCAGTGCCAGCAGCAGGGCATAGGGCTGCCGCAGGAGCAGCAACCCCGCCAGCAGCAGGGAAAAGGTGATGGCCCAGAGCAGCACCTCTGCCTTCAGCCAGCGGCCCATGGTGCGGCAGACGCTGCGCTTCACGCCGCTGGCATTGCCGCGATAGCGCGGGGGGATCTGACGGCGGAGGAAGGCGCGGATGGCAGGATAGCGGGCGGAGGTGTAAAAAATGGCAAGAACGGTGGTGCCGAGGAAGAGCGCCGCGTCCGGCAGGGAGATCACCATGCCCGTGAGCCGCTCCAGCAGGGCGGAGGCCCAGCGGCTCAGCAGCTCCAGCGAGCGCTCGCCCAGCTGACCGGGAAAGCTGCCCATCCACTGCCGCAGGGGATCGGGGCAGGAGGCACAGAAGCTCTCCCACCGCAGCCGCCAGTGCTGCCAGAGCGGAGGCAGCTCTGCCAGCAGCAGCGGCAGACGGGCGAGCAGAGCCGCCGCCTGCCGCAGCAGGAGCGAAGCAAGGCGGCAGAGCGCCGTTCCCAGCAGCGCGAGAGACGAGAGCGTCAGCACGGCGGCGGTGAAGCCGCGCCGGAAGCGGAAGCGCCGCTGCGCCCGCAGGATCAGGGGTTCCAGCGCTGCGCTGAAGGCAAGAGCCAGCAGAAAGGGCAGCAGCCAGCGGAGAAGATAGCGCAGCGTCAGCCACAGAGCCGCTGCCGCAGCAGCCGCGAAAGCGGCGCGCAGCAGGATGCGGGACAGAGTTTCCGGTTTCATAGCGTCTCACCTCAAAAAAATGCTTGCGTATGGATGCGGGATATGCTACAATTGTATCGTACACACGGACACATGATTGTTAAGGGGGTACAACTTATGGCAAAGAAAGTGGAATACTACATTGTCGCGGCGGACGCGCTGCCGGAGGTGTTCCTGAAGGTGGCGGAGGCCAAGCGGATGCTGCGCACGGGCGAGGTGAACACCGTGGGCGAGGCGGCCAAGCGGGTGGACATCAGCCGCAGCGCCTTCTATAAATATAAGGATGCGGTGCGCCCCTTCACGGACATGAAGACCGATCGCATCGTCACGGTGTATGTCATGCTGAAGCACAACCGCGGCGTCCTGTCCCACGTACTGGATATTTTCGCCAACTCCGGCGCAAATATACTGACCATCAACCAGAGCGTGCCCACCAACGGCTGCGCCGCCGTGACCATTTCGGCGGAGACCTCGGAGGTGGAGGGCGATCTGAACGAGCTGT
>CAYPWQ010000019.1:0-12834 GCA_964414495.1 uncultured Oscillospiraceae bacterium | reverse complement strand
AGCACCACAAACAGGAAGCTGGTGCCGCAGCGTGGATGATGCTTGGGCATTTTCGCCGCATTCTCCGGCGTGAGGGGCAGCCCCTGCTCGTAGCAGAAGATGCTCTTATGCTCCGCCCCGTGATAGGCAAAGACGCGCTTGATATCCTTCTGCTGAGAGCGGAGGATGAGATAGGCCAGGAAGATGGCGATGCGCACCACGCCCTCGAGCAGATTATGTACGGCGGCACTGCTGATGTAGGGGTCCACCAGCCCCGCCAGAAAGGTGGGCAGCAGGATGAACAGGCCCACCGTCATGACCACGCTCAGCACCACGGCAAAGCCCACCACCGCCTTTTCCAGCTTGGCGCTGCCCAGCTTCTTCTCCAGCCACTGCTCGAATTTCGAGGGCTCGGACGCTTCCTCCTCCGGGAAAAAATCCGCGGAGTACATCAGCGCCTTCACGCCGCAGAGCAGCGCCGCGATGAAGTTCACTGCGCCCCGGATGATGGGCAGGCCCAGGATCGGATAACGATCCTTGATGAGCTTCAGCTCCTCTACCTTGAGGATGATCTGCCCCTCCTGATCGCGCACGGCGATGGCCTGCTTTTCGGGGCCGCGCATCATCACGCCCTCGATCAGCGCCTGACCGCCGATGCTGGTGCGAAACGCACCGGATGCTTTCTTCTCTGCCATGAGTCGTTCCTTTCCGGTCATTTGCGGGCCGCATGACGCCCGCAGGATCATTGTATCAGTATTTTGCGCAAAATGCAACAGAAGTTCGATTTTTATAACTCCACCTTCAGCGGGAAGCGCAGCGTACACACCGCGCCGCCGCCCTCGGCGTTGGCGATGACGAACTGACCGCCCTGCAGCTGCATGATCTCCTCGCACACGGCAAGGCCGATGCCGCTGCCGCGGGCCTTGGAGGAGCCCTTGTAGAATTTCTGCTTCACAAAGGGCAGCTCTGCCTCCGGGATGCCGGGGCCATAGTCCCGGATGCGGATCACGAGAGCCTCCGGCTCCTTTGCAAAGGCGGCGTCAATGCGGCGGCCGCTGCCGCCGTGCTTGGCGGCATTGTCCAGCACGTTGCAGAACACCTGCCGCAGACGCTCCGGGTCGCCCTCGATGATGGGGCATTCCTCCACACCGCCGTCGTCGTAATTCAGGGTGATGCCATCCTGCCGGAAGAGGCTGCGGTAGGTAAAGACCGTGTCCTCAAACTCCGCCTGCAGGTCGATGGGCTGCAGGCGCAGGGTGAAGCGCCCGTCCTGCATCCGGGAAAAGTCCAGCAGCTCCTCCACCAGATTCGTCAGCCGCGCCGTCTCCTTCTGGATGATGCCGAGGCCCCGGCGCAGCTCGTCCGGGCTGATGCCCTCCTCCGCGTCCTGCTCCATGGTCTCGACCCAGCCGTTGATGGCGGTGAGGGGGGTGCGCAGCTCGTGGGAGACGGAGGAGATGAACTCCTGCTCCATCTTTTCCGACTGACTGATCTTCAGCGACATGTCGTTCACATTCCGCACCAGCTCGCCCAGTTCGCCCTCGTAGCTGTTCTCCACCTGGATGCCATAGCTCCCCGCGGCGATGCGCTTGGCCGCCTCGGACACGCTGACCACGGGCCGGATCACGCTGCTGATGAACAGCAGGCTCACGGCCAGCACCAGCGCCATGGCAGCAACGGCCAGCAGCAGCGCCGCGCCCATGTCCTTCAGCAGCTGCTGTTCCACGTTGCGCAGCGAGGTCACATAGCGCATGACGCCCACCACGCGGCCATTGAAGGTCAGCGGGGCGGAGACCGCGATGATCCGCTCCCCGGTCACGGGGTCGCTGCCCTGAAAGGCGCGGGGCTCACCGCTGGACATGGCCTCGCTGATATCATCGGTGCGGGGAGAGGCGCCGGTGGTGATGCCATAGCTGGAAGCCTGGATGCGCCCCGCGGCGTTGATGAACTGCAGCTCCAGCCGGTCCTTGTTCTCGTCGTTCCGCGTCAGCTCCGCCGCCACGCGGTAATATTCACTGTAGCTGCCCGCCACGTCGTTGTTCATCCAGTCCGCCGCGGTCTGGGCCTTCTCCGTCAGATTGGAGATGATATTCTGATAATAGTAATTGGAGATGCCCGCGCAGTAGAGCAGCAGCGCCAGCGTCAGCAGCACGAAAATGGGCATGAAAATGCTCAGCATCCAGCGCTGCCGCAGACTCTTTGTCTTCAGCTCCTTCCGCACGGTCCCTCTCTCCCCTCTCTCAGCTGCCCCACTTGTAACCGTAACCCCAGACGGTGGTAATGCTGGCGGGGTTGTTGGGATTGTCCTCGATCTTCAGCCGCAGACGGCGGATGTTCACATCCACGATCTTCAGCTCGCCCAGATAGTCCCGTCCCCACACCGCGTCCAGGATCTCCTCGCGGGAGAGGGCCTTGCCGGGATTCTCCATAAACAGCTTCATGATGGAATACTCCACCTGCGTCAGCTTCACGCGGACGCCGTTCTTCTCCAGCGTGCGGTTGCGGGTGTTCATCAGGAATGGCGCAAGGCAGATCTCGCCGCTGTCGATCTCCGCGCCGCCGGCGCGTCGGTACAGTGCGTCCACCCGGGCCGTCAGCTCCGCCGGGGAGAAGGGCTTGGTCACATAGTCGTCGGCACCGGTCATGAGCCCCGTCACCTTGTCCATCTCCTGCGTCCGGGCCGAGAGCATGATGATGCCGATCTGCGTGTTCATGGCGCGGATGCGGCGGCAGACCTCAAAGCCGTCGATCCCCGGCAGCATGATGTCCAGCAGGGCCACACGGGTGTCGGGATGCAGGCGCAGCTTTTCCAGCGCCTCCTCCCCGCTCTCGGCCTCCACCACCTCATACCCGGCGCGGCGCAGATTGATGACGATGAAGCCGCGGATATTGGCCTCATCCTCCAGTACCAGAACTCGTTTCACCATCTGTTCGTTCTCCTCTCAATTCTCTCCGCTGACCCATTCCGTCACGATCAGGCTGAAGAGGCTTCTCACGCTGTCCTCATCCAGCTCCATCTCCGCCGCGCCGGTCAGCAGCTCCCCCGCATAGACGGTGTTCTGCTGGGTACGCAGGCGGAAGCGCCCGTCGCGGGAGGCGCGCAGCTCCCGGTTTTCGCCCGTAAAGGTAAAGATCCGCAGGAACTCCGTCATTTCGCCGCCGTCGCGGTGGAAGAAGGTGACCTGCGCGTCATAGCTGCCGGTCTCGCTGCGGAAGATCACCAGCTGATCCCGCCACTGCTCGGGGATGGTCAGATACCAGCCGTCCGAGCGGTCGTGATAGGTCTGCACCGCCGTCTCGCTCCGGCCCCGCTCGTCAAAGCTGAGCCAGTCCACCAGACCGCTGCTGCTGCCCGGCTCCTCCGCCTCCTCCGGCACGGGGAGCTCCGTCACACCGTCGCCGTTGATGTCCGCGGGAAACAGGCCGCGGAAGGGGTGATTCTCGGTGGTGTGGCCGGTGGCACCGCTCATGGTCACGTTATGCAGACCGTCCTCGCCCCAGCGCAGCACATCCGTCATGGCCTCGCTGCTGTCGGCGGAAACGCTCACCACGAACAGGGCGGGCACCTCCTCCTGCAGCGAGCCGAAGACCACACGGCCGCCCGCCAGCTCTGCTGCCGTGCAGGAAAGATAGGCGGCGGAGGTGACCTGTAATGTCCCGTTCTCCGTCATCTCATAGGATTCCGCCATGCAGCGCTCCTCCGGGCCGCTGCGCAGCAGCACAAAGCCGCGCCCCTGAGAGTCGAACACATAGCGGGAATAGGTGGTGCTGAGCAGCAGCTCCGGCGTGCTGCCCCGCAGGCGGTATACCGTCAGCGCCGGATTCTCCGCGCCGGCGCGCCAGCCCACCAGCATCTCCTGTATCCCGTCGCCATTCAGATCCGCGTAGGAAATGCTGTAGATCGCGGTGCCGCTGCCCTCCAGCAGCGCCGCCTGCCGGTAGCTCCCGTCCATCAGGCGGAAAATGTAGATCTTCAGGGGATTCTCCTCGGCGCTGCGGCGCATGAAGATCAGCGCCTCATCCACGCCGTCGCCGTCCAGATCCACCATCTGCACCGGCTGCAGATTGCTGCCGGAGATGGGCGCGGCGTATTCCGCGCCAGCGGCTACCAGCGCATTGATCTGCGACTCCAGCTCCTGATACTGCACGGGCATCTGGGGCAGCGCGTACAGCTCGCTGACCGGCGCGTTGAAGAGACAGCCCGCTGCGGTGCCCAGCAGGGCGCAGAGGAGCGCCAGCAGCGCGATCTTTTTCCCTGTCCGGCCCATGGCTCCCCCTCCCCCGTTCCGCTTTGCCGTCCGCGGCGCATAAACTGCCATTATTTTTCACATTATACCACGCCCGAAGTCGTTTGTGTAGAACAATTTGTGAATTCCTGCGGCGCTTTTCCGTCCCGGTACCACTGCGGCGGAAAATCGGCGGGAAAGCGCTTGAATTTCCCCGGTTTCTGTGCTATTCTTAATAAGTAATGCCGGTGTGATGGAATGGTAGACGTGACGGACTCAAAATCCGTTGGTGGCGACACCGTGTGGGTTCGAGTCCCACCACCGGCACCACGTCGGAGCAAGCTCTATATCGCTTGCTCCGACTTATTTTATAAGTCAGAGCGCGCTCATGCCGCTGCTCCTCCTTTTCAAATCGCAAACGCTCCGCTGGTTTGCGATTTGATTTTTTCCGGAGTCGGAAGCTGTAAGTCCTGTATCGCCACTCGTACCAAGGAAGAGCTGTGGCTCTCCCGAAGGCAGCCGGCGTCGTACCTCCGCCGGCTTTTTGTCCGGACGGCGGAAAACAGACGCAAAATGACACAATCGGCACCCAAAATGCTCAGATCCGCACTTGCCGCGCGAGGAGACACGCTGCTATAATGGATGGTATCAGGCCGTGCCGCACCGATCCGGAGGCTCAACGGTGCTGCAGGCACCAAAACGGAGGTCAGATCATGAAAAAGTACCCTGCTTTCCTTCTTTCCCTGCTGCTCGTATGCTTCCTTTTGCCGACCGCCGTCCATGCGGACGGAAATGGAACTGAGGTCGTGGATGTCGTCTGGAACGGTGTCACCTCCGGTCCCGTCTGCGAGGCGACGGTCACGCTCTATCAGCCCTTCAGCACCACGCCGATCGATGCCGCGTACCAAAAAATGTGGGGCACCTTCCGCCTGGTCATCACGGATGCAGGCGGCAATGTCGTGCTGTCCGAGGAGTTTGATACGCCCAGCAAGACCATTTCGCTGACCGAGCCCGGCGACTATTACGCCTGCGTCTATACCGCAAGAGGCGAGCTTCAGGGTCTGAGCTCCCCCAGTGGCTATACGCCGCTGAAGCAGCATTTCACCGTGATCGAGATCGTCGAGCCGACGGTCTATGATGAGCAGGTCGAGCTGTTTGTCATGAGCTGCGATGCGTATCCCGAGGAGCATGACCGCGCGTTCCGCGAATACCTTTACAATATTCAGGATATGGTCGATTGGGCGGAGGACTATTCCATGGAGGAGGGCGCGGCCTATATGGAGGAAGCCCTGGCCAAGCATTCAGAGCCGCAGTATGCCGAGCTGTATCAGGAGTTCCGTGCCAACGAGGGCTATGCCGTCATGGAGGTCACCTATCTGGGTGTCCCCTCTGAGTGGCGCTATGACACAAACATGCTGGTAGAGGACTCCTGGGGCTTCTGGAGCGGCGAATGCTGGCGGTATCTGGCGGACGGGATCGAGCTGCCCATTTTCGAGGACAATACCATCGTCCCCTATGCCGAGTACATGGCAGAGCTGTCCGGCGAGGGCGCGCCGGAGGAAGCGCCGGAGGAGGTCAGCGGGCAGGCAAGCGCCGGCGCTTCGCCGCTGCCCCTGCTTGCGGCGGTCGCTGTGGCCGGCGTGGGCGCCGCACTGCTCCTGAGCCGGAAGAGGAAAAGCAGCAGCGGGCGCTGAGCCTGCGCTGCAATGCCATTTTCATAATCTGCACAACTTAAAGAGGAGCGCCACCCGCGGGCGGCGCTCCTCTTTTTGATCCTGTATATCCTCCGCGCGGTGCTCCCCCGCGCTCACTCCCGGCGCAGCTGACGGCGGATCTCGCGGAAGCGCTCCGGCAGCGCCTCCGGTGGCAGCTCGCGGGGCACCGCCGTGGTGCCCGCCGCCTGCGCCATTTCATAGTACCAGCACTTGAATTCCAGCGTTTCCAGCGTCTGCTGCAGCTGCGCGATCTGCGCCTCCACCGCCGCCCGCTGCCGCCGGATCAATTCCAGCCGCGGTTCGATGGTCTCGTCGCCCTGCAGGGCCATCCCCACGAACTCCCGGATCTCCCGCAGGGGCATTCCGGTCTTTTTCAGGCATTCGATGATCTGCAGCCACTCATAGTCGCTGTCCCGGAACATGCGCACCCCGCCCGCAGAGCGCTCCACAAAGGGCAGCAGCCCCTCCCGGTCATAATACCGCAGCGTGGACGCGGGCACGCCCAGCAGCCGGGCCATTTCTCCCACGGTGTAAAGCATGATGTCCTCCTCATGGAAAAATTTTCGACAGGCTCTTGACTTGAAGTATACTTCAACTTTTATAATCCTCTTACACTACATGATACGAGCATCATGCGGACAATACAAGCCTGATTGGAGGAATAGGATGGATCTTGTCACGCTGAACAACGGTGTCCGGATGCCGCAGCTGGGCTACGGTGTCTATCAGATCACAAAGGACGAATGTGAGCGCTGCGTCAGCGACGCACTGCGGGTGGGCTACCGCCTGATCGACACGGCGCAGAGCTATTTCAACGAGGAAGAGGTGGGCGCGGCCATTGCAAAGAGCGGCATCCCCCGGGAGGAGATCTTTCTGACCACCAAGGTCTGGATCGAGCACTACGGCTATGAGCAGACCCGGGCCTCGGTGCTGGAGTCCATGCGGAAGCTGCGGGTGGACTATCTGGATCTCTGCCTGCTGCATCAGCCCTTCAACGATGTGTACGGCGCGTACCGCGCGCTGGAGGCGCTCTATGATGAGGGGCGCATCCGGGCCATCGGCATCTCCAACTTCGCCCCCGACCGCATGATCGACCTGGCATCCTTCGCCCGCATCCGGCCTCAGGTCAATCAGGTGGAGATCCATCCCCACCATCAGCAGAACGGGAGCCGCCTCTGGCATGAGAAGTACGGCATCCAGATGGAGGCCTGGGCTCCCTTCGGCGAGGGGCGCGGCGGCATGTTCGAGCTGCCGGAGCTGCGGGCCATTGGAGAGAAGTATGGCAAAACGCCCGCCCAGGTGATCCTGCGCTGGCATTTGCAGCGGGGCACGGTGGTCATCCCGAAATCCACCCATGCTGAGCGCATGGAGGAGAATTTCCGGGTGTTCGACTTCGCTCTGAGCGGGGGGGACATGGCGGCGATCGCGGCGCTGGATGAAAAAAAGAGCGCGTTCTTCTCCCATACCGACCCGAATATGGTAGAATGGTTTGTGAAGATGGTGGAGGAGCGAAAGAAGAACAGCGACTGCACCAGGGAAAAGAAAAGCTGGTAAACGGAGGTCATCACCATGAGAAAGAATTTTGGCGCAAAGCCCATCCTGTATCCCCAGCCGGTGTTCATCATCGGCTCCTATGACGAAAACGGCACGCCGGACGCCATGAACGCCGCCTGGGGCGGCATCAGCGAGGCCAACGAGCTCTCCCTCTGTCTGAGTGCAGGGCACAAGACCGTGAAGAACATTCTGGCCCGGGGCGCCTTCACCGTCAGCATGGCCACGGCGGACACGGTGATCCCCTGCGACTATGTGGGTCTGGTCTCCGGCAATGACGTGCCGGACAAGCTGGCGCGGGCAGGCCTGCACACGGTGAAGAGCGAGTTCGTGGACGCGCCCCTCATCGAGGAGCTGCCCATGGCGGTGGAGTGCCGTCTGCGCAGCTATGACGAGAGCACCTGCCGTCTGGTGGGCGAGGTCGTGAACGTCTGCGCCGACGAACGCGTGCTGACCGACGGCAATATCGACCCCATGAAGCTGCGCCCCATCACCTACGACGGCATGAACCACACCTATCATGTGCTGGGCGAAAAGGTGGGCAATGCCTTCCACGACGGTGCGGTGCTGAAATAAGGAGGATACCATGAGCAAGAAGATCCTGATCCTTGCCGGCAGCCCCCGGAAGGGCGGCAACTCCGATCTGCTCTGCGATGAGTTCGCACGGGGCGCGGCGGAGGCCGGCCATACGGTGGAAAAGCTCCGCGTGGCGGAGAAAAACATCGGCTATTGCCGCGCCTGCTATGCCTGCCGCGAAAGCGGCGTCTGCGCCATTCACGACGACATGGCGGAGGTGCTGCAGAAGATGATCGACGCGGACGTGCTGGTGCTGGCCAGCCCCGTGTATTTCTACTCCATCAGCGCCCAGCTGAAGGCCGTCATCGACCGCAGCGTGGCCCGCTGGCTGGAGGTGAAGGACAAGGAGTTCCGTCACCGCGGCAGAGGGTGAGAACGCCGCCGCCGAGACCACCCTTGCCTGCTTCCGCGGCTATGCCGACTGCGTGGAGGGTGCGAAGGAAATGGGCGTCATCTACGGTGTGGGCGTGTATGAAAAGGGCGAGATCCGGGACAAGGCCGCCATGCAGCAGGCCTATGCGCTGGGCCGCGGGGTCTGAGGCACCGATCTCCCAAAATGCAGAAAAAGCCGCCGGGCCATGGGCCCGGCGGCTTTCCCTTTTTCGCTCACTCGATGGCGATCTGCCTTGCGGCGGGCTGCACCTCGCCCTTCTTGGGCAGGGTCAGCTGCAAAACGCCCTTGTCATAGCGGGCGGTGATGCCCTCGGCGTTGATACCGCTGAGATCGAAGCTGCGGCTGTAAGATCCATAGGAACGCTCCATGCACACCACCTGCTCCTTCTCCTTCTTCTCCACGCTGCTGTGACGCTCGGCGCGGATGGTCAGGGTGTCGTCGCTGAGATCCAGATGGATGTCCTCCTTGTTGAAGCCGGGCAGATCGGCCTCCAGCAGATAGTGGTCGCCCTCGTCGGTCACGTCGGTCTTGAACTCCGCCAGTTCGCCGCTGCGGAAGAAGTCGTCAAAGCGGCTGCCGAAGAAGCGGCGCTCCAGATCCTCCATCTCGCGGAAGGGGTTGTACGCGGTCATGGTGCCGGGATTTCTGCGGGTCAGTTCAAACATAAATCATACCTCCAATGTGTCGGGCTCCTGCCGGCCTGACTGGGACCGGTCAACGGAACCATCTCTGTTTCTTTCATTGTCTGTATGGTACACCCGAAAATCGCATATTTTGTGTATCTGAAATGAACGTTTTGTAAACATTAGCACTCTCTGCGCTCGAGTGCCAATCCTGTTTTACCGGGGCGCTCCGACCGAAGCGCCCCGGTTTTTTATCCCTCATTTCGATCTCTGCGTGGGCCTTTTCCATTTGACAAGCGCTGCCGCGGGCGCTACACTGTGAAAAAATGAGTGTCCCGGAGCAGGAGGAGACAAAGCGCTTCCTTTCCGGCGTATTTGGTTAATCAGGAGGACAGAAACATGATCGAGATCAACATCCCCGGCCGGGAGGCGACCCTGCGCATCCGCGCGGTGGCGCTGGACTATAACGGCACCATCGCCCGGGACGGCCTGCTGCTGGAGGGCGCGGCCGACCGCATCCGTCAGCTCACTCCCCTTGTGGACGTTTATGTGCTGACGGCGGATACCTACGGCACCGTTGCCCAGCAGTGCGAGGGTCTGGGCGTCACGGTGAAGACCTTCCCCCGGGCGGGCGCAGCGCTCTGCAAGGAGGAGATCGTCCGCGGCCTCGGCGCGGGCGTCTGCGCCGTGGGCAACGGCTTCAACGACATCCAGATGTTCGACGCGGCAGAGCTGGCTCTCGCGGTGCTGGAGAAGGAGGGCGTCTGCGCCGCTCTGCTCCCCCATGCGGATGTGCTGGTCACTGCGCCGGAGGACGCGCTGGATCTGCTGCTGAAATCCGACCGTCTCCGCGCCACGCTGCGCAACTGATGCGATTTCGTATGAAAAAAGGAAAGGGGCCGGACGGCCCCTTTTCCTCTTCCGGCGGAACAAAAAAGAGACTGCCCACTGGCAGTCTCTTTTTTTCATTCATTTACCTTACACCGGCAGCTCGTAGAACCCGTCGGTGTCCAGGCCCGCGTCCTTCACCAACGCCTCGATCTGGCCGCGGCTCTCCGTCGGCGCGCACCAGGACAGGCCGCAGCCCGCGGTGATGGCCCGGGGCACCGGGATCAGCCGGCCGGGTGCGCCCTTTTCCTTGCAGAGCGTCTCCATGGCCATGGCGCCGGTGGTGGTGTGAAAGGTCACGATGAGTTTGATGGTCTTTTCCCGCATGGGTCATTCCTCCGCGATCTCGCGGACGGCGGCGATGGCCGCGTCCACTTCTTCCTCGGTATTGTACCAGCCGAAGCTGAAGCGCACCAGTCCCCGCTCCTCCGTGCCGAGGGCGCGGTGGAGCCGCGGCGCACAGTGTCCGCCGGGGCGGGTGGCGATGCCGTAGACCGAGGAGAGCTCGTCGCTGACCTCGCCGGAATCATAGTCCCGCACGCTGAGGGAGACCACCGCGCCGCGGTGATCCGTGCTGAAATCGCCGTACACCGTAACGCCGGGGATGTCCTTCACGCCGTTATAAAAGCGGCGCATCAGAGCCACCTCGTGGGCATGGATGGTCTCCACGCCCGTCTCCGTCACATATTGCAGCGACGCCGCAAGGCCCGCCAGCCCGTGGCCGTTCATGGTGCCGGCCTCCAGCCGGGTGGGATACTCCGCCGGGTGCGTCTCGGAATAGGTCTGCACGCCGCTGCCGCCCACCTTCCAGGGGCGGATCTCCACCCCCTCGCGGATGCAGAGGCCGCCGGTGCCCTGGGGTCCCAGCAGACCCTTGTGTCCGGTGAAGCAGAACACGTCGATGCCCATTTCCTCCATGTCCACTTGCAGCGCGCCCGCGGACTGGGAACCGTCCACCACCAGCAGCGCGCCGGCGGCGTGGGCGATCCCTGCGACACGGGGGATGTCCACCGCGTCGCCGGTGAGGTTGGAGGCATGGGTGCAGACCACGAGGCGGGTGCCGGGGGTCACAAGGCGCTCAAAATCTGCGTAGTCGATCTTTCCCTGCCGGTCGGCGGGAACAAAGGCCACATCCGCGCCCCGCTCGTCCCGCAGACGGTACAGCGGGCGCAGCACACTGTTGTGCTCCAGATCCGTGCTCACCACCCGCTGCCCCTCGCTCACAAGGCCCATGAGGGCGATGTTCAGCGCCTCGGTGCTGTTGGCGGTGAAGACCACGTGATCCGGGCGTCTGCAGCCAAAGAGCGCCGCCGCCCGCGTCCGCGCGTCGAAAATGGCGCGGGAGGTCTGCAGCGTCCCCTCGTGTGCGCCGCGGCCGCTGTTGCCCATGCTGCAAAGGGCGGCGGTGACGGCCGCCACCACCTCGTCGGGCTTCCGCAGCGAGGTCGCCGCGTTGTCCAGATAGATCATGTCAGGCTCAGGGCTTGATGATCTTGCTGGCGCCCGCCATCTTTTCCACGATGCTGTACATATTGGTCACGCTGCCCACGGCCAGCTTGTCCTGCAGGCCATAGAAGTTCAGGCAGGTGCCGCAGGTCAGGATCTCCACGCCCTTGGCCTCCAGGCCCTTCAGATCCTCCAGAGAGTCGGAACCCTCGGTGGTCAGCTTGGCGCCGCCGTTATAGAACAGCATGGTCTTGGGCAGCGTCTCCAGCTGGGAGATGGCAAAGATGCAGCCCTTCATGAGCGCAGTGCCCAGCTTGTCGTCGCCGTGACCCATGGCGTTGGAGGAGAACACCGCCACGATGTTGGCGTTGGGGTCGCCCATCAGGGTGCAGCCGCAGTCCTCTTCCTTCTCGCCCACGGTCACTTCCATGGTGACGACATAGAGCTTCTCTTCCTTCTTCTCGCTGCCGACGGCAAAGCCCTTCTGACCGGCAAGGCGGGTCAGGTTCTGCACCGCGATCTCGTTGTCCACCTGGACCTCCAGCGTGCCGTTCTCGGTCATCTCACGGATCGCCTGGGTCGCCTTCACAACGGGCAGGGGGCAGGCGTCGCCCACTGCGTTCACTACGATCTTAGCCATAATAAACCTCCTGATGATTCGCCGGGATTCCGGCGTTATTGACTCCTTCATTATAAATCCGCCGTTCGGCCGCCGCAAGGCCTCCCGCCGGAGTTGTCATTGAATTTTCTTCCTCTGATATTCCGTTTTTCTATCTTGTCCCGCCGCGGACAAAAAAAGAAGGCTCCCGCAGGAGCCTTCTTTCCGGTTGTGCTTGACAGATCAGCAGCCCATGGGCAGCTCGATGCGGATGCCCTTGCCTTCCACGATGTTGATCTTCAGGATGCCGCCCTCGACGACCACATTTGCCTGAACAGCGCCGTCCACCACGGCAGCAGCGGGAGCAGCAGCCTCTTCAGCAGCGGGAGCTTCCTCGACTGCGGGAGCGGCGGCCTTCTCCACCTTGTCGTTGGTCAGGGGAGTCAGGGAGTCAAAGGTATCCAGCAGCTTGGCACCCAGTGCCTCGCCGATGGTGATGGCGCCGGTGAGGTTCAGCAGGCCGGAATCCACCAGATCGTCAAAGATGGCGGGGTCTTCCAGGTTGTGCTCGCTCAGAACGGTACCGGCCTCTGCACGGCAGCACAGGACGGCAGGCTCATTCTTGTTTTCAAGAGCGTACTCGAGAGAAATAGACACGGTTTTTTACCTCCTAAATTTCCATGGCTCCGCAGACCTCCTGCGGAGTCTGGATTGAATACGGTTTTCGGTCTGTCACCATGCCGCGGCGCGGCATGCGAAAAAAGAGGCGTTCGGCTTAGAACTCCTGCTCCACGCTCTTGGAGACGCGCAGCTCACGATACAGCTCGTGGTTGATGGT
>CAYPWQ010000018.1:0-12884 GCA_964414495.1 uncultured Oscillospiraceae bacterium | reverse complement strand
GTTCGCGTCCTGGTGTTTGCCAAGGGCGACAAGGCTGACGCTGCCCGCGAGGCCGGCGCCGATTATGTCGGCGATATGGACCTGGTGGAGAAGATCCAGAAGGAAAACTGGTTTGAGTTCGACGTGGTCGTCGCCAGCCCTGACATGATGGGCGTGGTGGGCCGTCTCGGTAAGGTGCTGGGCCCCAAGGGTCTGATGCCCTCTCCCAAGTCCGGCACCGTGACTCCCGATGTGGCCAAGGCCGTGAAGGAAGTCAAGGCCGGTAAGATCGAGTACCGTCTGGACAAGACCAACATCATCCACTGCCCCATCGGCAAGGTGTCCTTCGGCCCCGAGAAGCTGACCGAGAACTATGATGCTCTGATCGGCGCCATCTACAAGGCCAAGCCCGCCGCTGCCAAGGGCCAGTATGTCCGCTCCTGCACCGCTGCTTCCACCATGGGCCCCGGCGTGAAGGTCAACGCCAAGCAGCAGTAAAAAAATACGATATCCTGCTTGACAAATCAGTCAGGTATGATATAATATTGGTCGCGTTCCAAAGACAGCAGGCGGGGGAGACCCGTTAAGTCCTGCCGAGGATAGCTTTCGATTGATTGCTGACAGTCCTTGTGTGTCTTTACGCACAAGGACTGTTTTCCTTTCTTGAACGCACCTTTCCCCGGATGCGCGGAGGCGCATCGCAAATCTCATGGAGGTGAAACAAGAATGCCTAACGCAAAAGTTATGAGCGAAAAGCAGGCCATCGTTGCTGCTCTGACTGAGAAGCTGCAGGGTTCCGCCGCCGGCGTCCTCGTGGACTACAAGGGCATCACCGTCGCTGAAGACACCGCTCTTCGCGCCGAGTGCCGCAAGAACAACGTGGAATACGCCGTCATCAAGAACACCATGCTCCGCTTCGCTTTCAACAACGTCGGTCTGAACGAGCTCGACGAGCAGCTGAACGGCACCACCGCCCTGGCTGTCTGCGCAGATGATCCCGTGGCTCCCGCCCGCGTCCTCGCTGACTTTGCCAAGAAGCTCAACGGCAAGTTCGAGCTGAAGGGCGGCTTCATGGAAGGCAAGGCCGTTTCCATGGAGACCGTGAATGCCCTGGCTGCCATCCCCGCACTGCCCGTTCTGCAGGCTCAGGTCCTGGGTACCATGCTGGCTCCCATCTCCTCTCTGGCCTGCGTCCTGAAGCAGATCGCCGAGAAGAACGGCGCTCCCGCTGAGGAAGCTGCTCCCGCCGAGGAGACCCCCGCCGCTGCTGAATAAGCAGGGCAATCCGCTGCAAAAAACAAAAATAATCTATCAGGAGGCTTATTACAATGAGCGAGAAAGTTACTGCTATGATCGAAGAAATCAAGGCTCTGACCGTCCTGGAGCTGTCTGAGCTGGTTCACGCCCTGGAAGAGGAGTTCGGCGTTTCCGCCGCTGCTATGGCTGCTCCCGCTGCCGGCGCTGCTGCTCCCGCTGCTGAAGAGAAGACCGAGTTCGACGTGGTCCTGGCTGGCTTCGATGCCGCTGCCAAGATCAAGGTCATCAAGGTTGTCCGCGAGATCACCGGCCAGGGCCTGGCTGAGGCCAAGGCTACCGTCGAGGGCGCTCCCAAGACCCTGAAGGAAGCTGTCAGCAAGGATGATGCTGAGGCTCTGAAGAAGCAGCTCGAAGAGGCTGGCGCCAAGGTCGAGATCAAGTAAGTTAACCCCTTACAAAGACGAAAAAGCAGAGCTGGAGACAGCTCTGCTTTTTTATGTTCTGGCACCTGTGGAAAAACGCGGGGAATGGGGAAAGGCCCGGCTGATGGCGGGGCAGTCTCCGGCGCGCAGGAAACGGAAAAGCCGCCCGGAGAAGCTCCGGGCGGCGCAGTCGGATGGGGTCAGGCCAGGGTGATGGAGAGATTATCCGTGCCGTTGGCGGAGAACTCGGCCAGATAATCCTCCACCCGGTTCTCCAGCTCGGCCATCTCGCTTTCGGTGACGGGCTCGGCAGGCATATCCCGCAGGGCCATTTCTTGAGCCAGAATTTCGAAGAACATATCGTCCTCGTAGGCCATGATCGCCTCGTGGATGCCGCCCTCGGCAAAGGCGCGGGAGGGGATGAGCTCGCCCTGATAGAGCTCCACCAGCTTGGGCATGCCCTGGGGCAGACAGTGGGAAAAGACCAGGGTCTCGACCTCGTCGTACTCGCGGATGCGATCGTCGCCGCGGGTGGAGTTGAGCACCCAGTTGCCGATATAGACCAGATCCAGCAGACGCCGGTACTGCTTATCCGTCAGTTCGATCTGCATAAAAAACACCTCCAGAAACGGAACGGGCGGAGGAAAAAGGCTCCGCCGGGGCTGCGCGGCTGCGGCGGCAGGGGCAGCAATCTCATTATAGCAGAGGGAAAGCGGAAATGCCATAGAAAAAAGCGGCCAAAATCCCGAAAAGCGACTTGCCTTGCAGGACGTTCCATAGTAAAATAGTTTAGATATAATGGTATGCTATGCGACGCGCCGGAAGGACGGCAGCCTGCCGTCGGCGCGAAGCGGAAAAATCAGAGCGAAGGGAGCGGAGCCATGGACGGAAGAGCGATCGGCGTATTTGATTCGGGTCTCGGCGGGCTGACGGCCGTGCGGGAGATCCGGCGCATCCTGCCGGGGGAAAACATCGTCTATTTCGGCGACACGGCCCGCGTGCCCTATGGCTCCCGCTCACCGGAGACCCTGCTGCGCTATGCGCGGCAGGATATGCATTTCCTGCGGAGCTTTGATCTGAAGGCGGTGGTGGTGGCCTGCGGTACGGTGTCGACCACGGCGCTGCCCCAGATCCGGAAGGAGAACGACATCCCGGTGCTGGGCGTGGTGGAGCCGGCCTGCCATGAGGCGGCGCGGGCCACCCGCAGCAAGCGGGTGGGGCTGATCGCCACGGCAGCCTCCATCCGCAGCGGCGCTTATGAGCGGGCCCTGGCGGAGATCGACGGCGAGATCCAGGTGAAGGGCAAGGCATGCCCCCTGTTCGTGCCGCTGGTGGAAAACGGAAGAGTGCGCCCCGGCGACATCGTGATCGAGACGGTGGTGCGGGAGTATTTGCAGGAGCTGAAGGACTGGGGCACGGACGTGCTGATCCTGGGCTGCACCCATTATCCGCTGCTGACGGAGGTCATCGGTGAATTCATGGGGAAGGACGTGCGGCTCATCAACTCCGGCGCGGCTGCCGCGGCGCAGCTGCGGCGGGAACTGGAGGCGCGGGAGCTGACCGCACCGGATCGGGCGGGGGATGCCTGGTTCTATGCCAGCGACCGGGTGCAGAACTTTGAGGAGCTGGCGGAGCTGTTTCTCGCGGAGAAGCTGCCCCACGGCGCGGAAAAGAGCGATATCGAGCAGTATTGAGGGACGAGATGAAACGGAATGTGACGATCTCCGTGCAGGGAGAACAGTTTTATGAGGGTATGGAGCCCGACCGGTCGGAGCTGCTGACGGAGGGCACGCTGGAGAAAACAGAGCAGGGCTGGCAGGTCCGCTACGAGGAGAGCGAGCTGACCGGCATGGAGGGCACCAGCACCGTGTTTGACATTGCGGAGGAAGGCGTGACGCTGCGCCGCGAGGGAGCGGTGCAGTCGGAAATGCACTTCTGCCGGGGCGAGATCAGCACCAGCGCCTACGAGACGCCCTATGGCTCGCTGACGGTGGAGATCGGCACCAGCTTTCTCCGCGCGGAGGTGGACGAGGACGGCGGCGAGCTGGAGATCCGGTACAGCATCGCAGTGGAGCATCAGGTCACCGGAGAAAACAGGATTTTGATCCAGATCAAATAAGGAGTCGGAGGAAGAAACGATATGATCCATATGATCCAGAAGGCCAAGGAGCAGGTGCTGAGCCTGACCATGGCGGCCTATGAGCAGGCAGCGGCAGAGGGCCTGCTGCCGGAGGGCGTGCAGGTCAACGCGGGCGTGGAGATCCCCAAGGATACCGCCAACGGCGACTATACCACCACCTTTGCCCTGGCAGCGGCCAAGGCCATGAAGAAGAATCCCCGGGAGCTGGCCGGCATCCTGGCAGAGCGGATGGCGCTGGAGGGCAGCTATTTCACCACGGTGGAGATCGCTGGCCCCGGCTTTCTGAACTTCCGCCTGGGCAGCAGCTGGTACCGCGAGGTGCTGAAGGCCGTGGAGAGCGAGGGCGCGGACTACGGCAGCAGCGACATGCTGAAGGGCCAGAGGATCATGGTGGAGTTCGTCTCCGCCAACCCCACCGGCCCCATGCACATGGGCAACGCCCGCGGCGGCGTGCTGGGCGATACGCTGGCAGCCGTTCTGGAGCGCTGTGGCGCGGAGGTGTCCCGCGAGTTCTATGTGAACGACGCGGGCAACCAGATCGAGAAGTTTGCCAACTCTCTGGAGGCACGCTATCTCCAGCTTATTTACGGCGAGGAGCAGGTGCCCTTCCCGGAGGACGGCTATCATGGCGACGACATCCGGGAGCTGGCGAAGGCCTTTTACGAGCTGCATGGCGAGAGCTTCAAGGATGCGGACGTGACGGTGCGCCACGAGGCGCTGGCCAAGTTCGGCCTGGAGCACAACATCCCCAAGATGCAGAGCGATCTGAAACGCTACGGCATCGAGTATGACCGCTGGTTCTTTGAGTCGGAGCTGCACGAGAGCGGCTATGTGGCCGAGACCGTGGAGGAGCTGACAAAGCGGGGCTATACCTATGAAAAGGACGGCGCGCTGTGGCTGAAAACGGCGGAGATCATGCGCGAAACCCTGCTGAAAGCCGGGAAGAAGCAGGCGGATGTGGACAAGCTGGAGCTGAAGGACGACGTGCTGCGCCGCGCCAACGGCTTTTACACCTATTTCGCGGCGGACATCGCCTATCACCGCAACAAGTTCGCCCGGGGCTTTGACCGCTGCATCAACGTGTGGGGCGCGGATCACCACGGCCATGTGGCCCGCATGAAGGGCTCGCTGGATGCGCTGGGTCTGAACGGCAGCGAAAGGCTGGACATCGTGCTGATGCAGCTCGTGAAGCTGGTGCGCGACGGCGAGCTGGTGCGCATGAGCAAGCGCACCGGCAAGGCCATCTCCCTGACGGATCTGCTGGACGAGATCCCGGTGGATGCCTGCCGCTACTTCTTCAACATGAGCAAGCCCGAGAGCCAGATGGAGTTCGATCTGGGCCTGGCCGTGCGGGAGGACAGCGAGAATCCCGTGTATTACGTGCAGTACGCTCATGCCCGCATTTGCAGCCTGCTGCGGCAGATGCAGGAGGAGGGCCTGACGGTGGCGAAGGCGGACGAGATCCACATGGAGCTGCTGATGGGCGAGGTGGAGCAGACGCTGGTGAAGGAGCTGGCCAACTACTGTGAGGAGCTGAAGATCGCCGCGCGGGATTATGACCCGAGCCACGTGAACCGCTATCTGGTGGGGCTGGCATCGGCGTTCCACAAGTTCTACAACGCCTGCCGCATCAAGGGCGAGGAGCCCGCGGTGGCGCAGGCCCGCCTGACGCTGGCGGACTGCGTGAGAAGCGTGCTGAAGAACGGCATGGAGCTGATCGGCTGCACCGCACCGGAACGGATGTAACAAATGAAAAAACGAGGGGAGATCGCGGAGGCGGTCTCCTCTTTTTTTGCGCCGCGCAGAAAATATTTCTGCGCGGCGCTTTTTTGTTGCACGAAAACGTGCAACAAAAGGGACTTGGGAGACCGGGGGTGAAAACAGGGCTCCGGAAACGGGGCGGAAGGGAGAGACGATGAGGGAGCTTTCCAATAAGCAGAGGCGAGCCTTCTGCCGCGCGTATTTACAGTGCATGGATCCGCTGCGCGCGGCGGCCAAGGCGGGACTGGAGGATGGCTATGCGCTGCTGGAGACGGCGGAGGTGCAGAAGGAGCTGGCATGGATGCGGCAGGCCGCGGATCGGGAGCTGAAGAGAGAAGACGTGCTGCGGGGACTGGCGCGGCTGGCCTTTTCCACGGGCGAGGGACTGGAGGCGGCACTCGCGGAGGAGGGCACGGCGAGGATGGATCTTTCGGCGGCGGCGGAGGTGAAGCGCAGCGCCAACGGCGCGGTGGAGATCAAGCTGGTGGATCGGATCAAGGCGCTGGCCACGCTCTATGAGCTGCTGGGCAGCGGCGAGAACGAGGGAGCGGAGGCCTTTTTCCGGGCGCTGGAGGAGGCAGGAGAATGAGCGGGAGCGTGAGGCAGGAATGAGCGCCGGCTGGCGATTTTCAGACAAGCAGAGGCGAGTACTGACCTGGTGGTGCGGCAGCGAGGGCGAACGGGATGCCATCATCTGCGACGGCGCGGTGAGAAGCGGCAAGACGCTGGCCATGGGGCTCTCCTTCTTCTGCTGGGCCATGCGGCGCTTTGACGGGCAGCAGTTCGGTCTCTGCGGCAGGACCATTTCCGCCATCCGGCGGAACGTGCTGCAGGAGGTGCTGCCGAAGCTGCGGGGCATGGGCTTTTCCTGCGAGGAGAAGCGGTCAGAGAATCTGCTGACCGTGCGATTTGGCGGGCGGGAGAACCGCTTTTATCTCTTCGGCGGAAAGGATGAGTCCAGCGCGTCGCTGGTGCAGGGCATCACGCTGGCGGGTGTGCTGCTGGATGAGGCGGCGCTGATGCCCCGCAGCTTTGTGGAGCAGGCCTGCGCCCGATGCAGCGTGACGGGATCGAAGCTCTGGTTCAACTGCAATCCCGAAGGGCCGCAGCACTGGTTCTATCGGGAGTGGATCCTGCAGGCCGGGCAGCGCAACGCCCTGCGGCTGCACTTTACCATGGAGGACAATCCCTCGCTGTCGCCGCGCATCCGGGCACGGTACCGGCGCTCGTATACGGGAGTATTTTACCGGCGTTTTGTGCTGGGCGAATGGACGGCGGCGAGAGGGCTGGTGTACGACTTCTTTGAGCGGGAGCGCTTTTGCCGTCCGGCACCGGAGGGAACGGCGGAGAAATGGTGGGTCTCTGTCGACTACGGCACGGCGAACCCCACCTCCATGGGGCTGTGGGGGCGGTTCGGCGGCGTGTGGTACCGGACGGAGGAGTATTACTACGACTCGCGCCGGGAGGGGCGTCAGCTGACGGACGCGGAATATGTGGAGGCGCTGCGGGCGCTGCTGAAGGGGCGGACGGCGGAAAAGGTCATCGTGGATCCGTCGGCGGCGAGCTTCATCACGGCGCTGCGGCAGGCGGGCTTTCGGGTGGAAAAGGCGGACAACCGGGTGCTGGACGGCATCCGGCTGACGGCGGACTGGCTGAAGCAGGGCAGGATCGTCATTACGGAACAGTGTGAGGACTGTCTGAGAGAGCTGGAGCTGTACGTCTGGGAGGAGGACGGCGGCGGCCGGGACACGCCGAGGAAGGAGCACGATCACGCCATGGACGAGATGCGCTATTTCGTGATGGCGGCGGCAAGAAGGCCGCGTCAGAAGGGCTTTTACGCAGGATGCGTGGAAAGGAGTAAAAACTGAAATGAACAGATTCTGGAAAAAAGAGCAGCATGGCGCGGCACAGGCCGTGCAGCTCCGGTCGGCGGCAGCGGCGCAGTTTGAAACGCTGGGGCGCTGCGCGGCCCACAGCGGAGAGCTGCAGCTCTATCGCGCGCTGCGGCGCAGCGTGCCGGTGGTGGACGCGGCGATCTACAAGCTGATCCGACTGACGGGCGGCGTGGAGGTGCGCTGCGAGGACAGGGAGGCGGAGCGGGCGCTGCGCAGCTTTCTCCGCACGGTGCCCGCGGGACGCGGACGTTATGGCGTGAATGCGTTTCTGGAGGAGTATCTGGATTCGCTGCTGACCTGCGGACAGGCCATCGGCGAGATCGTGCCGCAGTGGGACGGCAGGGAGATCCTGGCGCTGCTCTGCGGCCGGCCGGAGGAGATCGCGGTGAAGGAGGGCGCGTCGGCGCTGGACTTTGCCATCTGGGGCTGGGACGAGGGCGGAAGGCCCGTGGAGTTGCCCTATCAGGGCTTGCTGCTGTTCACGCCGCTGAATCCGGAGGGGGACGACCCCTACGGCGTGTCGCTGCTGCGGGGCTTGCCCGCCTTCGGCGAGCTGCTGCTGAAGATCTATGAGACCATCGGGAGCAACTGGGAGCGCTGCGGCAACGCGCGCTATGCCGTGATATGCAAGGGCGGCGAGGAGCTGGATGAAGGTCTTGCCCGGGAGCGCTGCGGCGAGATCGCCCGGGAATGGCAGAGCGCCATGCAGAGCACGAAGGGCGGCAGCGTGCGGGATTTCGTGGCGGTGGGCGACGTGGAGATCCGGGTCATCGGCGCGGACAATCAGATCCTGGACAGCGAGATCCCGGTGCGGCAGCTGCTGGAGCAGATCGTGGCCAAGACAGGGCTGCCGCCCTTCATGCTGGGGATGAACTGGTCCTCCACCGAGCGCATGAGCAGCCAGCAGGCGGACATGCTGACCAGCGAGCTGACCGCCATGCGCCGGACGCTGGAGCCGGTGGTGGAGCGCATCGCAGAGCTGTGGCTCCGCATGCACGGCTGGGACTGCGGCTATGAGGTGGTTTGGGAGGAGATCAATCTGCAGGATCAGGTGGAGGAAGCGAAGGCGGCGCTCTATTTGCAGCAGGCGGAAAAGCTGCGCCGGGAAAATGAGGAGGAATGAAGATGGAGATCAGAAAGGAGCAGCAGGGACTTCTGGCGGCGGAGCTGTCGGAGGAGGCGCTGGCGCGGATCAACGCGCTGGCCAAAAGTGAGCTGAAGGCGGAGGAGGTCTATACCTTTGCGGTGAAGCTCTGCGACAACGAGGTGGACAGGGACTATGAGCGCTTCAGCGTGGAGGCGCTGGAACGGCTGGGCCAGCTGTTTGAGGGGAAGAGCGGGCTCTTTGACCACCAGTGGACAGCGGCGGGCCAGACGGCCCGCATCTATCAGACCGAGCTTTGTACCGAGCCGGGCATCCGGACGGAGGCCGGGGACGCGTACTGCTATCTGAAGGGCTATGCCTACATGCTGCGCAGCGAGAAAAACGCGGAGCTGATCCGCGAGATCGAGGGCGGCATCAAGAAGGAAGTGAGCGTGGGCTGCCGCGTGGAGCGCAGCGTCTGCTCCATCTGCGGCAGAGAGCTGGGCAGAGACGGCTGCGCCCATCGAAAGGGCATAGAGTATGACGGCAGGCTCTGCTTTGCAGAGCTGCAGGAGCCCAGCGACGCCTATGAATGGTCGTTCGTGGCGGTGCCCGCCCAGCGGGGCGCAGGCGTGATGCGCAAGCGCTTTGGTCAGGGCGGCGGCACGCTGAAGGAGCTGGCGGCGGAGAGCGGCAGCACGGAGGTGCAGAAGGAGCTGCAGGAACTGGAGGCATTGGCCGAGAGCGGCAGAGCGCATCTTGCGGCCCTGCGCACGGAGGTGAAGCGCCTGATGCTGATGACGGAGAAGCGCCTTGCCGGGGAGACGGCGCAGGTCATGACGGAGAAGCTGGGAGAGCGGGAGCTGCAGGAGCTGAAGCGCCTTTACGAGGAAAAGGCAGCAAAGCAGTACGGCGTGCCGGTGCAGCTGGGACGAAAGCCGGAGAAAACGGCGGAGGACGAGGCAGCCTTCTGCGTTTGAGGCGGCAGAGAACAGGTTTGGTCTGCCGCCGGGAGACCAGCGGCACCGAAAATATTTGAAGATGGGAGCAGAAGAACATGAAGATCTCTTATGAGGGCATGGGCCAGTGGGCCGCGACCTTCGCCTGCGGTGAGGTGAGCGTGGGCCAGGTGGTGATGGTGGACGCGGAGGACAGCGTGAAGGCCTGCAGCGCCGGCGGCACCTTCGCGGGCGTGGTGCTGTCGAAGGCGAGAAGCGGCGACGCCTGCGCCGTGGTGCTGGGCGGCACGGCGGAGGTGAGCTACAGCGGCAGCGCGCTGACCGTGGGCTGGCAGAAGCTCTGCGCCGACGGCAACGGCGGCGTGAAGAGCGATGCAGGCGGCCGTGAGCATCTGGTGCTGGCGGCGGACGACGCGGCAAAGCGCTGCGTCATCGTACTGTGAAAAAGGAGGAAGAGAACATGAACTATCATTTCGACAATCTGACTCTGGAGAAGGGCATGTATGCCCAGAGCGGCAAGAGCTTTTCCCAGGTGCTGGAGTCCCTTGACCCCAGCGAGAACTATCGCGGCACGGCCATGGAGGGCCTGGACGCCTTTCAGCGCCAGCTGAAGCGCTTCGATATCAAGGTGAAGGGCGCGGGCAGCGACATGGTGGAGAAGTTTTTCCACAACTCCAACTCCGCCGTGCTGTTCCCTGAGTTTGTCTCCCGCGTGGTGAGACAGGGCATGGAGCAGGAGAACATCCTGCCCAACATCACCGCCTCCGTGACCAATTTCGACGGGCTGGACTATCGCTCCATCGCCTCCGTCCCCGCTGACGCAGACAAGGAGCTCAAGCGCGTGGAGGAGGGCGCGGTGATCCCCTCCACCACCATCGTGACGCAGGAGAATCTGGTGCGCCTGCACAAGCGCGGCAGAATGCTGGTGGCATCCTATGAGGCCATCCGCTTCCAGAGACTGGATCTGTTCAGCGTGATGCTGCGCCAGATCGGCGCGCACATCGCCCGCATGCATCTGGAGGACGCCATCGGCGTGATCCTGGACGGCGACGGCAACGACAACGCCGCAAAGACCTATGCCGTGGGCGACAGCACCATCGGCGGCACGGCGGGCAGCCTGTCCTATGAGGCGCTGCTGGCTTTCTGGGCGGAGTTTGACCCCTACACCATGAATACCATTCTGGTGGGCAGTGATGTGATGCTGAAGATGCTGCGCCTGAGCGAGTTCCAGAACCCCATGACGGGTCTGAACTTCCAGGGCACCGGCACCCTGACCACACCTCTGGGCGCAAATCTGCTGCGCACCTCCGCCGTGCCCGCGGGCAAGCTGATCGGTCTGGACAGGAATTACGCGCTGGAGATGATCAACGGCAGCGAGATCACGGTGGAATACGACAAGCTGATCGACCGCCAGCTGGAGCGCGCGGCCATCACCAGCATCTCCGGCTTTGCGAAGCTGTACGAGGATGCCTCCCGCGTGCTGAGCATCTGAGTGCAGACGGAGGGACGGGACGATGACGGAAGAGATCGTGACGCTGGCAGGCGCGCTCGTCCATCCGGCGGAGGAGCAGCGGGAGCTGCTGCGCATTCTGGCGGCGTCGGCGCAGCGGGAGCTCGCCGGGCAGCTGAAGGAGGGCCATACGCCGGAGAGCTGCGGCGAGCCCTTCCTCTGCGCGGCGGCCATGCTGACGGCGGCGGACTTCGGCCTGCTGACGGACGCGGGGAACGGCGCCATGTCCTTTTCGGCGGGCAGCGTCTCTGTCAGCACCGGCGGAGGTGAGCGGACGGAGAAGCTGGGCGCTCTGCTGCGCCGTCAGGCAAGGCGGATGCTGCGGGGCTGTGTGCAGGATGAGGGCTTTGCCTTTCAGGGGGTGAAGGGATGATCCGGAGCTTTGAGCAGGCATTGGCCCGTTACGGTCAGACGGTGACGGTGACGCACGCGGGAAAGCAGACGGCGGTGAAGGCCTTTTTGCAGGAGAAGCTGGAAAAGGACCGGGAGCCGCCCCGCGGCATCCTGCCCCTGGGCGAGAGCGATGAACGGCGCTGGATCTACATCGGCGGGGCGGAGACGGAGATCTCCGTGGGCGACCGGGTGGAATGCGGCGGTCTGCGGCTGATGGCGCAGCAGGCGGAGGCGGTCCGGCTGGGCGACGCGATCTGCCACTGGTGGGCGCAGCTCGTCCGGGAGAAGGAGACGGTGACATGACGGGACTGGAACAGATCAAAACGGCGGCGGCGGAGACCCTCCGCGCCGCCGGGATGAGGGCGGTCACGGAATATGAGCCGGAACAGCTGGGCGCATATGACGAGGCGGTGGCGGTGATCGGCGTGAAGGAGGCGGAGAGCCGGGAGCTGGGCTTTATCAGCTATCTCGGCGAGGGCTTTGACGAGGCGAAGGGCACGTATGTGGAGCGCTACGCCAGGCGCATGGAGGCGGTGCTGTCGCTCAGCATTTACGCGCCGAGGAGCGCGGGCGCGTCCGGGACGGAGACGGCCATGGAGCGCGCCGCAGCGCTTTTGACGGAGGGACTGCCCTCCGGACTGCGGATCGGCAGGGCAGCCTGGGAGCAGGCGGAATGGGACGAGCGCAGCGGCATGTTCCTGCGCCGCGGCACGCTGGACTGCCAGGCACTGCTGATCGCGGAGGCCGATCCGGAGGAGGACGGTCTGATCCTTGATTTTATCCTGAAAGGTGTGATGAAGCATGAACGGAACTTTGCATGAGCGTCCGGGGGTGTATTCCTCGTATGACGCATCCAGCGTGATCTCCCGCGGCAGCGCGGAGAAGATCGTGGGTCTTGCGGCCTGCGCAGCAAAGGGCACGGCGGGCAAGACGGTGATGATCCACAGCTATCGTGAGGGCATCGCCGCATTCGGCGAGGACGCGGCGGACAAGCCGGGCATGGCCGCCATGCTGCGGCTGCTGTTTCTCGGCGGCATGAGCACGGTGGCAGCAGTGGCAGCCGGCGTGGGCGACGGGCAGGCGGATTATGCGGCGGCATTCGCGGCGCTGGCAGCCGTGGAGGACGCGGCGGTCATCGTGACGGACAGCGCTGAGCTCACCGTGCAGCAGGCGCTGCGCACCCATGTGGAGCAGTGCGCGGCGAACCGCAGAGAGCGCATCGCCATGGTGGGCAGCAGCGGCGAAACGGCGGAGGAGCTCATCACCCGCGCGGCAGCACTGAACAGCGAGCGCGTGGTCCTGGTGGGCGGCGACGTGCTGGATGAGAAGGGCACGGAGCTGGGCAGCTGCTTTGCTGCGGCAGCGCTGGCGGCGGCCATTGCAGCGAACCGCGACCCCGCCATCCCCCTGAACGGCGCGGAGCTGCCGGGACTGACCGGCGTACAGCAGCAGTATGAGGAGACGGAGATCGACGCGCTGGTGCG
>CAYPWQ010000017.1:0-13949 GCA_964414495.1 uncultured Oscillospiraceae bacterium | reverse complement strand
TGGCCCTTTCCCCCGGCGCGCTCCGCGGCACGGGCGCATCCGTCGCCCCCATGATCATCTCGGTGCTGGGCGTCTGCGGTCTGCGCATCGCCTGGATCAACACCGTGTTCCAGATCCCCCAGTATCACACGCCGGAATCCCTCTACTTCTCCTATCCCGCCAGCTGGATCGTCACCTTTGCCATCCAGCTCGTGGCCTTCTTCGTGGTGTACCGCCGCCATGTGCGGGAGCACGAGCTGACAGGATAACCCCCCGAAACGCAGACAGAGCCAAAGCCCGCAGGCTTTGGCTCTGTTTTTTGCTTTTCTGAAATTCCGAAAAATGATCGGATATATGCAGGATGATCTATGGCGGATCGTTCTTTTTTGTGGTATCATGATCCCAGAAACAAACAAATAGTAATTTGTATTTAAAATTTAATTAGAAAGAAGCTTTTTATAATTATCTTGATAAAAAATGGTCAAATAGCAAATCTTCTATGTTAGAACTTTTATGTTTAGGGTGTACTCTTGAAAATCCTTTAATTGGGCCATTTAATGCAGAAAACAATTCAACATCACTAGCTTCTGATCTTACAAAACCAACTTTATCACCTAAAGATCCAAACTTTCCTGCATGGTGGGAAGAACATAAAGCGGAATGGGAAGCCAAATGAAGAACGGCAAGCCGCAATAAGCAGGGGCGGGAGCATTTGCTCCCGCCCCTGTTCTGTTCCGTTTACCGTTCCCGTCCAAAGAAGAACACCGCCAGCATGCCGGGGCCCACATGCGCCCCGGTGAAGGGCTCGTGGGGGCAGATGATGAGCTCCTTGGGCTGCGCCACGGCGCAGATGCGCCGCGCCAGCTCCTCCGCCTCCTCCGGCACGTCGCCATGGGAGATGGCGATGCGCTGCTGCTCGGCGTGGACGATCTTTTCCCGGTATTTCTCCACCAGCGCGTCCATGGCGCGTCTGCGGCCCCGCACCTTGGCGCAGGCCACGATGTGACCGTCGTTATCGCCCAGCAGGATGGGCTTGATGTTCAGCATGGTGCCGATGGCGGCGGTGGTGCCGCTGACGCGGCCCGTGCGCTTGAGGCAGTTCAGGTCGTCCACCGTGAAGTATTCGCACAGGTGCATCCGCTCCCGATCCAGGATCTCGCCTGCGTCCGCCGCGGACTTGCCCTCGTCCCGGAGATCCGCCGCCCGGCAGGTCAGCAGCCCCGTGCCAAGGCCCGCACCCAGAGAATCCACCACCCGCACCACGCGGCCATGGAATTCCTCCATCAGCTCGGCCGCAGCCATGCGCGCGGCCTGAATGGTGCCGCTGATGCCGGAGGAGAGCCCCACATACACCACATCACGGCCCGCCTCCAGCACGGGACGGAAATGGGTCAGGAACAGGTCGCTGTTCAGCAGACTGGTCTTCACGCGCTTGCCCTCGCGCAGCTGCGTGTAATATTCGTGGGCATCAAAGGTGTCCAGATCGCCGTTGTAGGTCGCGGGCACCTCGTCCATGGAATAGGAGCAGGGCAGCAGATGGATATCCAGCTTTTTTCTCAGCAGTGTCGGCAGGTTGGAGCAGCCGTCAGTAAACAGAGTAAATGACATATTCGTTTCTCCTTTCGCTTTCCGGCCTCTTTTCCTCTGCGCCGTGTAAGCGTTATTTCTATTTTACCTGTTTTCTTTCCGTTTGTAAACGGCTCTTCCCACCGGATCACGCGACAAATTGCATTTTCTGTTGAAAAAGCTGTCTTTTCTGTCGTGAATACGCAGTGAATTTTTATACTTTCCCGCCTTGCCTTTTCCGGGGAAGTGTGCTATGCTGTTGCAAATTGTTGAATGCAGCCGGAAGGAGTGTTGTTCTTGTGAATATCCGCATCCGTCAAACCGTGCTGCCGCTGCTGGCGGCGGCCATCTGGGGCAGTGCCTTTGTGGGGCAGAGCGTGGCCGGCGACTATCTGCCGCCCTTCGCCGTGAACGCCCTGCGCTCTGCGGCGGCGGTGCTGACGCTGGCCGTGGTGATCCTCTGCTTCCGCCGCTGGGAGACGATCCGTTATGGCGCGCCGAAAAAGCAGGATCGGCGGCAGCTGCTTCTCGGCGGCGCGGCCTGCGGCCTGGCCCTCACCATCGGCACCAATCTGCAGCAGATCGGCCTGATGGACACCAGCGCGGGCAAGGCCAGCTTCATCACCGCGCTTTACATCGTCATCGTCCCCGTCTGTGGGCTCTTCGCGGGCCGGAAGCTCTCGAAGGCACTCTGGTGCGCCGTGGCGCTGGCGCTGGCGGGACTGTATCTGCTCTGCATCCAGAGCGGCTTCACCATCCAGCGGGGCGACTTTTATGTATTCCTCTGCGCCCTGTTCTTCTCTGCCCACATTCTGACGGTGGATCACTTCACCCGCTTTGTGGACGGGCTCTATCTCTCCCTCATGCAGTTCTTCACCTGCATGGTGCTCTCCGGCGCGATCTCCCTGCTGACGGAGAAGGTGAGCTTCGCGGGCTTCCGGTACTGGATCTGGCCCATCCTGTATGTGGGCGTGTTCTCCTCGGGCGTGGCCTACACCCTGCAGATCATCGCCCAGACCGGCACGAATCCCACGGTGGTATCGCTGCTGCTGAGTCTTGAGAGCGTGTTCGGCGTGCTGTCCGGGGCGCTGCTGCTCCACGAGCGCATGAGCGGGCGGGAGATCGCGGGCTGCCTGCTCATGTTCGGTGCCGTGATCCTCTCGCAGCTCCCGGACCGGAAGGAGAGCCATGGAGACGCTTGAGCAGGGCTGGTTCACGGTGGAGCGTCCCGACGGCGACACGGCGGTCATCAGCGAATACCGCCACCGGGAGGAGACCCACTGCTATCTCCTCTGCGGGCGTGAGCGTGCCGCGCTGATCGACACGGGGCTCGGCGTCGCCGATCTCCGCGGCGTGGTGGAGCGGCTCACCGCCCTGCCTGTCACGGTGCTCACCACCCATGCCCACTGGGATCATATGGGCGGCCACGAGGCCTTTTCCTGTATCGCCGTGCACGGGGCGGAGAAAGACTGGCTCTCCGGCCGCTTTCCCCTGCCGCTCAGCGCCGTCCGGCAGCAGCTCTGTGCTGGCTGCTGCGATTTTCCGCCGGACTTTTCGCCGGAGAGCTACCGGCTCTATAACGGTGGGGCGACGGAAACGCTCTGCGACGGCGACCGCATCGATCTGGGCGGGCGGACACTGCGGGTGCTCCACACGCCGGGGCATTCGCCGGGACACTGCTGCTTTTATGAGGAGGCGCGCCGCACGCTCTACACGGGCGACCTGATCTATGCAGGGCAGCTGGACGCCTTTTATCCCAGCACAGACCCGGCGGCCTTTCAGCAGTCGGTGCGGCGGGCGCAGACGCTGCGGGCCGAAAGGCTCTGCCCCGGACACCACGCCCTGAGCATCCCGCCCACGCTGACGGACGACATCGCGGCGGGCTTTGCCCAGCTGGAGCGCCAGGAACTGCTCCGGCAGGGCGCGGGGCGGTTCGACTTCGGCGCTTTTTCCATCCGACTGTAAACAAAAGTAAAGACCGGGGAGGCTTTGGCCTCCCCGGTCTTTTTTTACAGTGTCACGACCCGGTCTGTCCAGGCGCGGGCCTCCGCCTCGTCATGCGTTACCAGCAGCACGGTCTTGCCCGCGCTGCGGCGGCGCACGGCGGCCATGACGCGGGCCTTCGTCTCCCGGTCCAGGCCCCGGAAGGGCTCGTCCAGCACCAGCAGCTCATATTCTGCAAGCAGCGCCCGGGCGATGGCGAGACGGCGCTTCATGCCGCCGGAAAATTCGGCGGCGGGCCCCGTCTCCTGCGCAAGCCCCATCTCCTCCAGCAGGGCCGGGATCTCCCGGCGCTGCGCCTCCGTTTCCGCGATGAAGTGAAGATTGCCTGCTGCCGTCAGCCGTAGGAGCAGACGATCCTCCTGAAACACGGCGCTGATGCGGCGACCCTCCCGCCCCGTGACCGTGCCGCTGTCCGCCGTCTCCAGTCCCAGCAGGATGCGCAGCAGCGTGGTCTTGCCGCAGCCGGAGGGCCCCATGACCGCCGTGACCTCCCCCTCCGGGACGGAAAACGACAGGTTCTTCAGCACCTGCTTATCGCCGAAGGCCTTGCAGATCCCATGCAGCTCCATCACATGCGCCCCCATTTCTCCTCGGCCAGACGCAGCAGCCGCAGCGTCAGCCGCTCCATGACCGCGCTCAGCGCAACGATCACCGCTGTCCAGGCGAACAGCTCCGGCGTGTTCAGATAGATCTTTGCCTCGTAAAGCCGCTCGCCCAGCGAGCCCGTGGGGATGCCGATGACCTCCGCCGCCACGCCCGCCTTCCAGCAGAGGCCGAGGGCGGCGGATGCCGCCGCCCGGAAGCGGGGCAGGATCTCCGGCAGATAGAGATAGCGCAGACGGCGCAGGGGCGGCACACGGAAAATGTCCGCCATCTCCCGCAGCTCGCCATCGAGGCTCTCCACCGCCTCCCGGATGCAGAGATACAGCACCGGGAACACCATCAGAAACGAGATCAGCACCGAGAGATTCCGCGACGGCACCCAGATCAGCGCCACGATGATGAAGGAGGCGACGGGCGTCGCCTTCACCGCGGCCAGCAGGGGCGAGAGCAGTTCACCGAGCCGGCAGCAGCGGGCCGCCGCCGTGCCCAGCGCTGCCGCAAGGGCGGCCGCCAGCAGAAAACCCGCCGCGATGCGGCTCAGAGAAAAGGCGATGGTGCCCCAGAAGTCCGGCTGCATGATGAGCCGCGCCAGGGCACGCAGCGACGCAAGGGGCGTTGCCAGCAGGAATTCCTGCCCCACCCACATGCCCGCCAGCTGCCACACGGCCAGCCAGAAGCACACCGCCCAGAGCCGGACGCTTTTTTTACTTGCCGGTGTAGTAGTACTCCTCATCAGGCAGCGATCCTCCCACGGTCTTGGCATTCTGACCATGCAGCAGCTCGAGATACGCGCCGAGCTGCGCCTTCATCTCCTCGCCCCGGATCAGAACGATGTTGCAGAAGGGCAGCGCCTTCTTCGCCACCGGGGCCTTCAGGATGTCGTACTGCTCGATGAGCGCCGCCGCGTCGTCCACGTTGGCGTTCACATAGCTGACCGATGCCGCGTACTGGTCAAGGAACAGGTCGATGGCGGCGGAGTTGGCCTCCACCACTTCTTTTCTTGCGATGACGCAGCCGGTGATGAGGGCGCTGCCGTCACCCAGCTGCTCCCAGAGCTCGTTGAGATCCAGTGCCACGCGGATCTGATCGTTCTGTACCTGCGCAGCAGTGACAAAGGGCTGCGGCAGCAGGGCAACGCCGTTTTCATCCGCCATGACCGCGGCGACGCACTCGGCGTGCTCGCTCTTCCACTCCACTGCGGCCTCCACGCCATAGGAATCCAGAATGTGCTGCAGGGCATACTCCGTGGTGCTGCCCTTGCCGGAGGAATAGATCGTGCGGCCCGCAAGGTCGGCCACGGACTGCACGCTCTCGCCGTTCTCCACGATGTAGAGCACGCCCAGGGTGTTCACCGCCAGCACCTGCACGGCGCCGTCGGTGTTATTGTAGAGCGTGGCGCCCAGATTGGCCGGCACGCAGGCAATGTCCAGCGTGCCGCCGCCGATGCCGGCCACGATCTCGTCCGGTGCGCCCACCAGGGTGAAGGTATAGCTGTTGGTGCCGGTGTTCCCGGCGTCGCTCTCGCTCATGAGCTGCACAAGGCCCATGCCCGTGGGCCCCTTCAGCGCGCCCACGCGGAGCTCTGCGGGCTCGGGCGTGCCGCTCTCCTCTTCGCCCTCCGCGCTGCCGCCGCAGGCGGCCAGGCTCAGTGCCAGCACCAGCGCCAGCAGCAGACTCATCCATCTTTTCATGATCTTTTTCCTTTCTTATTCGTTTTCCGGGGCGTACACCGTTTTGGAGCTGACGCCTCTCAGCCTTCCCAGCTTTCCCGCAAGAGCGCTGATGGTGTCCTGCGGCGCGTCCAGCGCCACGGAGATCAGGCTGATGCCCCGCTCGCGGCAGGGCAGACCCATGCGGCCAATGATGTGCTCCCCATACTCGTGGAGCAGGGCGTTGATGGCCTCCGCCGCCTCCCGGTCGGAGACCACCAGGGCGATGATGGCGATCCTCTTCATAACGGTTTTCCTCCCTGTTTGTTTCAGCGGCACCGGAAAACAAAAAGCTCCCCCGCCGCAGGCAGGAGAGCATACGTTCCGTCGTGAGGCACGGCATCCGCCGTGTCCCTCTTCGTTCGCATCTTCCGCGCAGGAGCGTATCCTTGCCTGTCAGACCGAATGTCGCTGTGATCGGCTTGGAGTCAGCGCAGCTTCCTCCTTGCCTGAGGCTATTGTAGCGGAAAATGCCCCGCCTGTCAATCCCCACCTCATAAGTAGGAAACCAGCTCGCCGCCCGCGAAATGCCCTGTCCGCCGCGCAGGGCTCCCGCCCACGAAAAAGGAAGCTCCGGCAAGTGCCGGAGCCTCCCCTTTTTGATTTTTTACAGGCGGCTGTATCGCCAGGTGCAGTCGTGCAGCCGCGCTGCCAGCTCGCCGCTGGCCTCGCCCGGAAGCATGCGCCACTGCCAGTTGCCGCCGCAGGTGCCGGGGGTGTTCATGCGTCCCTCCGCGCCCAGGGCGAGGCAGTCCTGCATCTGCGCCACGAACAGATCCGCCACGCTGCTCATGCCGCCGCGGATCAGGCCCCAGGTGAAGCCCTCCTCGTCGTTCAGCCCCAGATAGCGTCTGGCAAAGGCCACGTCCGCGGGGTTGGCGCTGTCGCGCCACTGCATGGCCGTTTCGTTGTCGTGGGTGCCGATGTAGCAGACGCAGTTGCGCCCGTAGTTGTGGGGCAGATAGTCGCCGGGCTCCCGGGAGTCGAAGGCAAACTCCAGCACCTTCATGCCGGGGAAGCCGGAATCGGCCAGCAGCTGCTTCACCCCGTCGGTCAGGAAGCCCAGATCCTCCGCGATGATGGGGATGTCGCGGAAGCGCTCCTTCAGAACGCCGATGAGATCCATGCCGGGGCCCTGCTGCCAGCGGCCCGTGCGGGCGGTCTCCGCGCCGTAGGGCACGCTCCAGTAGCTCTCGAAGCCGCGGAAATGGTCGATGCGGATCACATCGTACAGGCGGCTCGCGCCCTCGATGCGGCGCACCCACCAGCTGTAGCCGTCCTGCTTCATGCGCTCCCAGTCATAGAGGGGATTGCCCCAGAGCTGACCGTCGGCGCTGAAATAGTCGGGCGGCACGCCGGAGACCTCCTTCGGCACATACTGCTCGTCCATCTGGAAATTCTCCGGCCCGCTCCAGACGTCGGCGCTGTCCATGGCAACATAGATGGGCAGATCGCCGATGACCTTCAGGCCCAGACTGTGGATATAATCCCGCAGGGCATTCCACTGCTGATAGAACAGGAACTGGAGATAGGTGAACAGGCGGCAGTCCTCCGCCAGCTCCTGCCGGTAGCGCTCCACCACCTCGGCGGAGACCCGGCGGCGGATGGCCTCGTCCTCCCACTCCGTCCAGGCCTTCATACCGAAGCGGCGCTTCAGCGCCATGAACAGGGCATAGTCGGGCAGCCAGCGGCGGTTCTCCTCCTCAAAGGCGGCCACACGCGCCGCGTCCCGCTCCCAGCCCCGGTCGCAGGCCCGCTTCAGCACGCGGAAGCGCGCTTCATAGATCTTCGCATAGTCCACCCGCCGGGGATCGCCGCCCCAGTCCTCCGCCTCGAGCTCGCTGCGCTCCAGCAGGCCGTCCTCCACCAGCATATCCAGGTCGATGAAGTAGGGGTTGCCCGCAAAGGTAGAGAAGGAGGAGTAGGGCGAGTCACCATAGCTGGTGGGGCCCAGGGGCAGCAGCTGCCAGTAGCTCTGGCCCGCTGCCTTCAGAAAGTCTGCAAAGGCATAGGCTTCCCTGCCCAGCGTCCCGATACCGTAAGGCCCGGGCAGGGAGCTGATCGGCATGAGGATGCCGCTTTTTCGTTCCATGATCGTTGGTTTCCTCGATTCTTTCGTTCTTTAGCCCTTGACCGCGCCGGCCGCCACGCCCTTGATGATGTGCTTCTGGCAGGTCAGATAGAACACGATGACGGGGATGATGCTCATGAAGATCAGCGCCATGGTGGCACCCAGATCCACCGTGCCATAGCTGCCGCGCAGATACTGGATGTGGATGGGGATGGTGCGGTACTCATTGAGATCCAGCACCAGATAGGGCAGCAGATAGTCGTTCCAGATCCACATGATCTCCAGAATGCCGACGGAGACGAGGGTGGGCTTCAGCATGGGCACCACCACCAGGAAGAAGGTGCGGATGGGTCCGCAGCCGTCGATGGCAGCCGCCTCCTCGATCTCCAGGGGGATGCTCTTGACGAAGCCCGCGAACATGAATACCGCGAGACCCGCGCCAAAGCCCAGATAGATCACAGGGATCGTCCAGGGGGTGTTCAGCTTCAGCTGATCCGCCGTCTTGGACAGGGTGAACATGACCATCTGGAAGGGGATGACCATGGAGAAGACGCAGAGATAGTAGATCACGCGGCAAAACAGCGAGTCCACACGGGCGATATACCACGCCGCCATGGAGGTCCCCACCAGGATCAGCGCCGTGGAGAGGACCGTGATGACCGCGCTGTAAAGCACGGACTTGAAGAAGGGATAGTTGCCGAAGGTCATGCCCTTGATGTAGTTGTCCCAGCCCGCGAACATATCGCCGCCGGGCAGGGCAAAGGTGTCGGTCTTGACAAAGGTGTTGAGCTTGAAGGAGTTGATCCCCACCATGATGACGGGCATCACATACAGGATGCAGAGCAGGGCGAAGAAAATGGTGAGATACACCTTGCCGCGCTTCTGCTGAGAGAGCGTTTTCATTACTGCTGCACCTCCTTGCTTCTGGTCGCGCGAAGCTGAAGCAGACCAAGACCCGCCACCAGGATGAAGAACAGCACTGCCTTCGCCTGCGCGGTGCCGCGGGAATTGATGTTCTGCCCATAGAACGTGTTATAGATGTTCAGCGCCAGCATCTCCGTGGTGTGGACGGCGGTACCGTCGGGATTGATGTTGTAGGGCAGACCGCCGGTGAGCGCCAGATTCTGGTCAAAGAGCTTGAAGGAGTTGGTCAGGGTCAGGAAGGTGCAGATGGTGATGGAGGGCATGACGTTGGGGATGGTGACCTTGAACAGGGTCTGCCAGCTGTTGGCGCCGTCGATCCGCGCCGCCTCCAGCATATCCTCCGGCACCGCCTGGATGCCCGCGATGTAAATAATCATCATGTAGCCGATCTGCTGCCAGCACATCAGGATGATGAGACCCCAGAAGCCCCATTTGGTGCTGGTGAGGATGGAGGTGCCATAGGCGCTGAGGAAGCCATCGAAGATCATGCTCCAGATATAGCCCAGCACGATGCCGCCGATCAGGTTCGGCATGAAGAACACGGTGCGGAACAGGTTCGCGCCCCGGATCTTCTGGGTCAGGGCATATGCCACGGCGAAGGCGAGGACATTAATCAGCACAAGGGAGATCACCGCGAACACCGCCGTGTAGCTGAAGGAATAGCGGAAGCTCTCGTCCCCGAATGCCTTGATGTAGTTGTCGATGCCGACCCATTTCCAGTTGCTGGTGGTCTTGAACTTGGTGAAGGAGAGGAAAATGCCCTGCAGGAACGGCCACACAAAGCCGATGGCGAATGCCGCCACCACAGGCAGCATAAAGAGCGGGAAGCAGCGCTGGAGCGGCCGTCTCAGATGGGCGCTGCTGAGCGCGGACGCGCTTCTTCTTCGTTTCATCAGATCAACTCCTGTTTTTATAGATGTGGGCACGCCCGCAGTCTCGCGCGGCGGCGGGCGTGATGTGAGGAAAAGCGGGGCGGGCAGATGCCCGCCCCGCTTTGTCAGGTCCTTGCTGATGCAGTCGGTTTCCGCAGACAGGATCAGCCGTTGGCTTCCTGATACTGCACCGCCCAGCCGTCGATGAAGGCAGTGACGACGGTCGCCCAGTTCTCGTCGGTGGGATCGTTGTCATACTGGTTCAGAGCGGAGACGCAGACAGCGCGGTAAGCGTCCACGTTGGGCTGATAGTTGGTGGCCCACCACATATTGTAGTTGCCCTTGGCGGCATACTCGTTGGAGATGGCCAGGAAGGGGTTGGAGGACTCAGCAGCGTTCTTGTAGGGCATTGCGCCAAAGGTGGCAACGGCCTTCTCGGAAGCCTCGGGATCGGTGACCAGCCACTTCATGAAGGCGAGGGTCGCCTGGATGTCTTCCTCGGAAGCGTTGGCGTTGACAGCCCAGTAGTTCTCGGTGCCGTTGTTCAGACCGGCCTTCTCCTCGCCGGCGACGCCGCAGTAGTAGGGGATCATGGTCAGGTCAGCCGTGTTCATGCCCTTTTCGGCAAGACCGGAGGCTTCCCAGCTACCGTTGCAGTAGAACACCGCCTCGCCGTTGGCGAGCTCAGCAGCAGCGTCAAAGCCGCCGGTGGCAAGCTGAGAGGGCTCGACCGTGCTGTTGTTGATGATGAGATCCCAGAGGTTGCGATAGTTGTCCGTGTACTTGCCGGTGAGGGAGGCGGGGCAGGCTTCCCAGGCAGCGGGATCGTCAACGGACTCATAGTAGTACATGAGGTTGGCCAGGTGACCGGTGAAGCGCCAGCTGGAGTCGCCGTCCAGACCGGCGGAGGTGAAGGCGGAGAAGCCCAGCTCGTCCTTGCGGGCGGTGATGTCCTCGACAACGGCCTTCAGGCTCTCGAAGTTGGTGATCTCATCAACGCTGTGACCCGCCTTCTCCAGCAGAGCCTTGTTGACGATGATGCCGTAGCACTCGAAGCAGTAGCCGATGGAGCAGAGCTTGCCGTCAGCATCATACAGCATGTAGGAATCGGTGTTCAGCTCGTTGGCGATGTCGGTGCCGGTCAGATCCAGGCAATACTCGCCCCAGGTATCGACGGCGGCGCTGTTGCCGACGACGAACAGGGTGGGCGCGTCGCTCTTGTCCATCTGCGCGGTCAGGGTCTCGTTGTAGGTACCGGAGGCGGCGGTGACGACCTTCACGGGCACACCGGTCTCGGCGGTATACATGGTGGCGAGCTCCTGCAGAGCCGCATCGGACTCGGGCTTGAAGTTCAGCCAATAGACGGAGCCGGTGGCCTCGCCTTCGCCTTCGCCCTCGCCCTCACCTTCGCTGCCGCCGCAGGCGACGAGAGAAAGGCTCATCACGAGTGCAAGAATCAGTGCAAGATACTTCTTCATTTCGTTGTTCTCCTTATCAGAATAATTATTTTCACACCTCTCGGTGGGAAAAACGCTTTTTAGATGGCGCGGACGGAATTGCCCTGCACCAGACTGGCCTCCACCGTGATCTGCGCGTGGCCGCTGCGTCCCTCGATCAGATTCACCAGCTTTTCCACGCTCTCGCGCCCCATGAGCTCCGTGGGCTGACGCAGGGTGGTGAGCCGGGGATTCGTGTATTCCGCGAGATCCAGTCCGTCGATGCCGATGACGCTGCACTGCGCCGGCACGGAGCGGCCCGCATCCTCCAGCGCACGCATGGCGGCGATGGCCATACTGTCGGAGATGCAGAACAGGGCAGTGAAATCCACGCCGCTGCGCAGCAGCTCCTGCGTGGCGCGATAGGCCGACGGCATGGAGAAATCCCCCGCGCAGGCCACGAGCTGCTGATCCAGCGGCAGTCCCTTTTCCTGCAGAGCCCGGAGATACCCGTGATAGCGCAGTTCACTGACGGCCCGGTCATCCACCTCCGACAGCAGCGCCGCGATGCGCCGGTGTCCCAGACGGTACAGCTCCTCCACCGCGCGGAAGGCGGTCTGCTCATCCTCGATGGAAACGGAGGAATAGCTGGAGGCGGGGAGATTGCCATAGCTGTTGGTATAGGTGCAGCAGACAAAGGGCACGTTCAGCAGCGCCGCCTCCGCCTCGGTATAGTCACTGCGGCCGCCCAGGAAGATGAGACCGCGCAGCTTCTTCTCCCGCACCATGACGGCGCCGTGCTTCACCTCGTCCTCGTGGACGCGGATCTGCTGCATCACCAGGGTGTATCCCGCCCGGGCAGTCTCCTGCTGGATGGTCTTGATGATGTTGGCATAGAAGGGGTTGGACACGCCGCGCACCACCAGACCCAGCGTGTCGGAGCTGGTCTTCACCAGATCCCGCGCCGTGTTGCTGGGCGTGTAGTGATGCTCCTGCATGAAGGCCAGCACCCGCTCGCGCACCTCGGCGCGCACATCGGGCCGCCCGTTCAGAACGCGGGAGACCGTGCTGATGCTGACGCCGCATTCTCTTGCGATATCCTTGATCGTCATGGCTCTGCCCCCGTCCGTTCGTCGCGTTTCCGACATCGTTTCCGGTAACGTTCCCGGTAACGTTTTCATTCCTTCATGGGATTATCGTAACAATTCTCCAATCTTTTGTCAACGGATGCTTTTCTTTTTTGGCGGATGCGCCAGTTTTCCCGGCGCTTTCCGGTCATTTTGACCAAATGATCACCGGTCTTTCGCCCTTTCCCGGCCGGTTTCCCGGTTTTTCGCGGCGGTTTTCCGACATTTCCTCCCTCTTCACTGATATCCCACCAGTTTAGAGGGTGAAATTTGTGTAAACTGCCCATTGCAAGCTTCCCGCTTTTGGTGTTTAATAGGCTAAACCGAAGAGGGAGAAGAAGGAGCGGCAGCGCACTTTCAGCGAGTCGGGGAGGGTGTAAGCCCGGCAGAGAGCGGACCGGTTCCATGGGCTCCTGAGGGCATGGGGAAAGGCACTTTGCCGAGTATCCGTTGACGCTTTGCCCCCGTTACCGGGCTGGGATGTGACAGCATCCTGCAAAGTTGGGTATCATCCGATACCAATCAAGGTGGCACCACAGGTGGTTTTTCCGTCTGTCCTTGGAAATCATTCCGGGGGCGGGCGTTTTTTTGTTGCCCAAGCCCCCAAGAAAGGTGGAATCCCCATGGCAAGCATTCCCTACAAGATCTATCTCACCGAAGAAGAGCTGCCCAAGACCTGGTACAATATCCGCGCCGATCTGCCTCAGGATCATGCGCCGCTGCTGCATCCCGTGACCCACCAGCCCGTCACGCAGGAGCAGCTCTGCGCCATCTTCGCGGCGGAACCGGCGAAGCAGGAGCTGAACCGCTGCGACCGCCACATCGAGATCCCCCAGGAAGTGCGGGACTTTTATAAGATGTATCGTCCCTCCCCCACCGTCCGGGCCTACTGTCTGGAGAAGGAGCTGGACACCCCCGCTCATATCTATTATAAGTTCGAGGGCTCCAATACCTCCGGCAGCCACAAGCTGAACTCCGCCATCGCTCAGGCGTACTATGCCAAGCAGCAGGGGCTCACCGGCCTCACCACCGAGACCGGTGCCGGTCAGTGGGGCACCGCCCTCGCCATGGCCTGCGGCTATTTTGGGCTGGATCTCACGGTATACATGGTGAAATGCTCCGCCCAGCAGAAGCCCCACCGCAAGGCCGTCATCGAGACCTATGGCGGCACGGTGATCCCCTCTCCCTCCGACACCACGGAGGCGGGCCGCCGGCTCCTTGCCGCGTATCCCGATAATCCCGGCAGCCTCGGCTGCGCCATTTCCGAAGCGGTGGAGACCGCGCAGAAGATGCCCAACACCCGCTATGCTCTGGGCAGCGTTCTGGATCAGGTGCTGCTGCACCAGACCATCATCGGTCAGGAGGCCCGCACTGCCCTGCTGAAATACGACGAGTATCCCGACATCATCGTGGGCTGCGCCGGCGGCGGCTCCAATCTGGGCGGCCTCGTGACCCCCTTTGTGGCCGACAAGCTGGCAGGACGGGCAGATCCCCACATCATCGCGGTGGAGCCCGCCTCCTGCCCCTCCCTTTCCCGGGGGCGCTTTGCCTATGACTTCTGCGACGCGGGCCATGTGACGCCCCTTGCCAAGATGTACACCCTCGGCAGCGGCTTCATCCCCTCCCCCTCCCATGCGGGCGGCCTGCGCTACCACGGC